>JADGDY010000214.1 GCA_016744655.1 Bacteroidales bacterium
GATTTTATTTCTCAATTAAGAAAAATATTTTCCGATTTATTTATCCCTCATACGGATATTTATTTGGTATAATTTGAATTTCATTTCTTTCAGAACTAATTCTATAAAAGACAAGATAAGGGTATTTCCGTATCACTGCAATCCTGATATCCTTAAATCTTATTTGAAAAGTTCCCGGGAATTTCTTAATCGATTGTAAAACGTCTTCAATAGAAAGGAGAAATTTGGCGCCTAAGCCATTTTGTTGTAAATGATAATAATGGGCAGCTTCTTTCAAATCATATTGAGCTTGTTCAGAAACAATTACTCTATAATTCTTTTCTAATTTCTTTGATTGCTTCATCAAAACCTATAAATTTCACATTACCCTTTTCAATTTCCTCAAGTCTTTTATTAACTATATCCTTTTGCCATTAATAAATAGGAGGTTCAATATTCAAGGAATCTTGAATCATATCCCCAATTTTTTCCATTAAGCGAATATCTTTAACCTGTTTCAGTTGTTCAATGATGATGTTCAACTGTTCTGAAAAAGCCATTTCATCGGACATACCTTGGTAATCAGCAGATTCTTCATTCACAAGATTATCAATCTTTTTATGAATAATATGATTTTCAACATACTCCTTAAACTCCTCCAATGTTTCAAAATGAGTTTTAGATATATTTAAATCTTCACCAATGGAAATTTTAGTCATAACTATTAGGTATTTCTGCAAAGATAATGGAATTACATGCTCCAAATCAAGATTCTAGTCTTCAAACTTTAGGCTCTTCCCCATCAAATAAACACAATCAATCAATCTATCATCACCAAGAATTAAAATGGCAAAAAGTTTCTCTTCAAGGGTTTTGGCTGACTGCAAGCGCTCTTCTACTAGTTCTATCCTTGAGGAATCTATAAGGATGAAATCGGCTTCTTTTCCGATTTGAAAGTTACCAATTTTATCATCTAGACCCATTGCTTTTGCACCTCCTAATGTAAGAAGGTAAAAGAGTTGTAAAGCGGTGGTCTTATATCCTCTGAGGGCGGCCACTTGATAAGCAGCGGCGGCAGTTTTGAGCATGGAAAAGCTGGAGCCTCCTCCCACATCACTGGCTAATGCCAATGGAATATCCTCTTCCCAAGCTTTTTGTAAATTGAATAACCCTGAACCTAAAAACAAATTGGATGTTGGGCAATGAATCAAGCTGGCCTTTGATTGTTTTACTCTTTTCCACTCGTCTTCTGAGAAGTGAATGGCATGACCTAAAAGTGTGTTCTTTTCCACTAAACCATAATGCTCATAAACATCTAAATAGTCTTTTCTTTCTGGAAATAAAGCTTTAGTGGAGGCTATCTCCTCATGATTCTCTGAAATATGTGTTTGCACTCCTATCTGAGGGTATTTCTGTTTGAGTTGTTGGAGCTGGACAAGTTGCTCAGGTGTGCTAGTTATGGCAAACCTTGGAGTTAAAAGGTAGTTTAATCTACCCTTTCCTTCATATTTTCGAATAAGCTTCTCTCCTACTAAATACGTATCATCAGTATTCTCACAAAGATTCGTTGGAGCATTTCTATCCATATTGGTTTTGCCTGCTTGAATCCTCATGTTTAACCGCAGCGCCTCTTCCATTATGGCTTCTAACGATTCTTGATGGACAGAGGAATAAATGGCCGCTGTAGTTGTTCCGTTTTTCAGCATTTGTCTAAAGAAAAACTGGGTAGCCTTTTTCGCAAAATCAGCATCAGAAAACTGACTTTCCAATGGAAAAGTATATTCTTCGAGCCATTGTAATAAATCTGCACCATAAGAAGCCATCACTGCAGTTTGCACCCCATGAATATGCGCATCTATGAAGCCTGGCATTAATAATTTGTCTCGCTCATCCACTATTTCTACTTGTTGACTCCATTCCTCTTTTAAATCTTCATAATGACCAACAGCCTTTACCAATCCTTGATGAATGATTAATAAACCATCCTCAAAATATTCGTAATGGACACGATTTAAGAAGTGAAATATGCGGGAACGGAATGCTTTCATTGAATTTATTAGTTTAATTTTCCCATTGCTCCTACCCTAAAGCGTGTGGAGTAATTATAGTTTAAAATGTAAATATACTTCAATTTTATTTTTCACTCCCCTGTCTAAATGAAATAATCAAGTAGATCCTTAGGGAAGTAGCAAACAAAAAATCATTTTGTATTGCAAAATTAATCTTTCCAGTATATCTGATTATTTTTAAGCTGAATTTTTTCAACATTTTCACTAAAGCCATGACCATCAAAAACAATAATTTTATCAGCAATTTCTGGTAATCCAATTGCCGATTCTTTGATTGAATCTTTTTTATCTTTCATTAAAAATAAAAAGAGCGCTGGATGATACAATCTTCTGAAAGCTCCAGATTCAATAATAACCTTAACTTCTTTTGGTATCATAGAAAAGGTATAGTTGATGGCTTCAGCTAAATATTCGTCTTTCACTTGAAGAATAAAAGACTCATCCACTCCTGCTTTCAAATACCTACTGCTATCCTTACCTGTTTCTGTATTTTTCTCCAATGAAAGAATAAATTTATCATCTTTATAAATACAATGAGGAGGAGTTTCAGTATGAAAATGTGGAGTTATCTTTAACGCATATACTTTCTGATTCAGTTTCTTTAGATGTTGAATGAGTTGACAAGCAAAGGTAGTTTTGCCTACGTTTTGACCGTTCCCTGAGAGTAAGACAATTCGCTCTGGATGGATTTTAGTCTTTGTCTGTATTATTTGGATTTCTTTCATTGATGGGATAAAAATAGCCAATTATTATGAGAAATAAAGATTCAGTCCTTTCCTTTTTTTGTAAAAGTAAAATCCCATAAGTTTGTAAATAGGATACAAGACCCAAAGAGAATCGATCCTAAATTTGGTTAGTTGAAATGATTTCCTTGCTTACCCAAACATTTCTTAAATACATGCATTTTTCAGTACGGCCATTTCGACAAGCTCAATGACCTATACTCAGACTCCTAAGGAAGCATAGTTGACTGAATACAAATTAATCCTTTATGCAACGAACACTCCGTCCAGACTCTTCAGATCGTCCATCACGGTGTATCTGATTACCATCGTGCTCTATCCAACGTCTATAATAAGATATCCAAACTACATCAATCGTATTTGTCCACCAAGTACAGCTTTCATGTATTCCAATGAATTCTCCATCATCTGTTCGCAAACCTCCAGGAAGAGCTGTAAAACCACTACCATTTGTTGCATCTGAGTTTGGTGAAACCCAATGTTCCGTTCCTGTTTCCTTCAAACAAGCTCCTTCATTGATTCCTCGCCAACCAGTATCATCTGCTTCGCTTTGACTCATCCCTAATTTCTTTTCCAAAGTTTTCCATTCAGGATCACTTGGCAAATGCCAACCCATTGGGCAAGCATTATGTGATGCAGCACGTGTATAAAGTCTGCCATATATATCTCCATTTACACTGCTGTTATTATACCACCATGAACCATCTTTATCAAAATTGAGATTTTCTGCAAGCCAGGTTTGGTTGCCTATTTCTATGGTCTTATATACTTGTCCATCACGAGTGTCAGTGAAGGTACTTGTGACATAATCATGAACGATAATATTTTTAGTATATTCTCCGATAGCTCCTTCGGCATCCTTTACTTCGAGTCTTGCGTTATAGGTATTTGCAATATCAAACAAATGTTGTTGTATTTTATTATTTTCCCAGTCAGTATCCCATGTTCCGTTACCGTCGTAGTCCCATCTCACTTGTAATGCGCTTAATGGATCGAAATCATCAGTACAATTATTGGCATCAAATGTATAGTATGAGTTAGTAGTGCCATAATATGGAGACACTGTAAACACAGCTGTTGGTGGATCATTAGGAACAATGGTAATGCTTTTTGTGTGTTGGCCTTTCAATCCTTCAGAATCTTTAACTTCTAATTTGGCATTATAATTTCCAACATTGCTGTACTGGTGATTTTGGGATTCTATAGTATCCCAACCAGTATCCCATGTCCCATTTCCATCAAAATCCCATCTGAATTCCAAAGTGCCATTCAAATCATCATCACTACTATTTGATGCATTAAACAGAAAATTGTGACCTACTAAACCACTAGTTTGGTTTACAATGAAATATGCACTTGGATGAGCATTAGGATTAACTATCAAATTCATATTCCCGTGGCCTAGAAGCCCTTCTGAATCTTTTATCTGAAGTTCTGTATTGTAATTCCCAGGAACAGTATATTGATGACTGAATATTTTTAGAGTACTCCAATCAGTATCCCAAACTCCATTTCCATCAAAATCCCATCTTATATTCAAAGAATCTAAAGGATCGTAGTCATCCGAACTAGTAGTAGCATTAAATTCAAAGACTGTATTAATTGTACCTCCCGTCGGGGATATTGCATAAGATACCTCTGGACTAGTATTACTAGCTGTTACTGTAATATATTCAGTCCTTATTTTAGTATCAGAGCCTAGTTTATTAGAAACTGTTAATGTAATAGAATACACTCCCTCTTTCGTATATGTTCTCGTAGGGTTTTTAACTATACTTGTGCTGTTATCACCAAGTGTCCATAACCAAACAGTTGGTATTTGGGATGACTGGTCTGTATATTCTACAGTTAATGGTGCAGGTCCTTTTCGTGGCCTACCCTTAAAGTCAGCAATTGGAATTTCTTTGCCTTCTTCTACTACTTGTTCAACATCTTTGTCCTTTGCACATCCAAAATATAAAATTGAGATTATAGCAAGAAAGATAAATGTGTATTTCTTTTTCATTGGTTAACGTATTTAAAGAATACAAATATATATCTATATCCAATATCATGCAATCATGGAACTAACTAATTTCAATAATATATGCTGTAATACCAATAACAAACCATAATTATGGTTATAAATCGTTTCTATTTCCCTTTCTTTTCGAAAGAAAATAGTTCCATAGCTATGGCTATGCAAAGATTTTATTTCTCAATTAAGACAAATATTAATCAATTTATTTATCCATCATATGGATATGTAATTGGTATAACTGCTTTTCTATTCAAATAGTTTTCTTTTTATCAAATTCTTTATAAGCATAATCATTTTTCAATGATAGAAAAAATGAAGGGATTAAAGCCTCATAGAGGATTCAGCCCTGATATTTACTTTTTATTCCAAGGCTGCAATCCCATCGTCCCTCAGGGCGTGCATCCTTTACACTCTTCTAGGGAAAATAATAAACATAAAAAACCCTCCAAGCCAAAAGGCTGGAGGGTGAATTAATATCAGTCGATATTATTTTTCTTCTTTCACTTCTTCGAAATCAACGTCGGTTACTTCGTCGCCACCATCAGCTTGGGCACCTGGATTAGGTTGTCCTTGTGCTGCATTTGGGTCTGCACCTGGTTGACCTTCTTGTCCTTGATACATGTGCTGGCTAGCTTCTTGCCACATGGCATTCAATGCTTCCATATGAGTATCAATTCCTGCGAAGTCTTTCTTCTGATGAGCTTCTTTCAAATCAGCTGCCGCTTTTTCAATAGCTGCTTTTTTGTCTTCAGGTAATTTCTCACCGTATTCTTTCAACTGTTTTTCAGTTTGGAATACTAAATTATCTGCTTGGTTTAGCTTATCAGCTTCTTCTTTTACTTTCTTATCAGCATCTGCATTAGCTTCAGCTTCTTGCTTCATCTTTTGGATTTCCTCATCTGAAAGTCCTGAAGAAGCTTCAATTCTAATATTCTGCTCTTTACCAGTTCCTTTATCTTTAGCGCTTACGTTAAGGATACCATTGGCATCGATATCGAAAGTTACTTCAATTTGTGGAACACCGCGTGGAGCTGGAGGTACACCATCTAGGTGGAAACGTCCTAAGCTCTTATTTTGAGCAGCCATTGGGCGTTCACCTTGAAGGATATGAATTTCAACAGAAGGCTGATTATCAGCAGCAGTAGAGAAAGTCTCGCTTTTCTTCACTGGGATAGTTGTGTTGGCTTCAATCATCTTAGTTAAAACACCACCTAGAGTTTCAATACCCATAGAAAGTGGAGTCACATCTAATAATAATACATCCTTAACATCTCCTGAAAGAACACCACCTTGAATAGCAGCACCAATTGCTACAACCTCATCTGGGTTTACTCCTTTTGAAGGCTCTTTGCCGAAGAATCCTTTTACCACTTTCTGGATAGCAGGAATACGAGTTGAACCACCTACGATAATTACTTCATCAACTTCAGAAGCTGACATTCCAGCATCTTTTAAAGCTGTTTTACAAGGCTCAATAGTTCTTTGAACTAAATCATGTGTTAGTTGCTCAAATTTAGCTAAAGATAATTTCTTCACTAAGTGTTTTGGCACACCATCAACTGGCATAATATATGGCAAGTTGATTTCAGTTTCTGAAGAAGAAGACAATTCAATCTTAGCTTTCTCAGCAGCTTCTTTCAAACGCTGTAACGCCATTGGGTCTTTCTTCAAATCGACACCTTCGTCGTTTTGAAATTCTTGAGCCAACCAGTCAATAACTACTTGGTCAAAATCATCACCACCTAAGTGTGTATCACCATTTGTTGATAATACTTCGAAAACACCGTCTCCTAATTCTAGGATTGAGATATCAAAAGTACCACCACCTAAATCATAAACAGCGATTTTTTGGTCAACATCTTTTTTATCTAAACCATAAGCCAAAGCAGCTGCTGTAGGCTCATTGATGATTCTTTTTACTGTTAAACCTGCAATCTCACCAGCTTCTTTAGTGGCTTGACGTTGGCTATCAGAGAAGTAAGCTGGAACTGTAACAACAGCTTCAGTTACTTCCTGTCCTAAGAAATCCTCAGCAGTTTTCTTCATTTTCTGAAGTGTAATAGCTGAAATCTCTTGTGGAGTATATTTTCTATCGTCAATTTGTACTCTAGGTGTATTATTATCACCTTTGACTACTTTATAAGGAACACGACCAGTTTCTAACTGTACTCTGTCGAATGTTTCTCCCATAAATCTCTTGATAGAGAAAATTGTTTTTTCAGGATTTGTGATGGCCTGACGCTTTGCAGGGTCACCCACTTTACGCTCACCATTTTCGGTAAAAGCAACGATTGAAGGTGTAGTTCTACGTCCTTCGCTGTTTTGAATAACAACAGGCTCGTTTCCTTCCATTACTGCAACACAGGAGTTGGTGGTACCTAAGTCTATTCCAATTATTTTTCCCATTTTAAGTCTCCTTTTATATTTTTTATTTTTATTTATTTATTTCTTGTTTTTTTGTCTTCATTACTGC
>JADGDY010000030.1:0-2287 GCA_016744655.1 Bacteroidales bacterium
CTTCCTGATTGTAATAATTCTACTATCATTACTTTAAAATCATTTTCATATACTTTTGCCATGCTACAAAGATAAATTTATGGGCTAATAAAAAACGTCTTGTCAAATGTAGACATTCCAGAGTATTAGATACCGATTCTAATGAAGAAGTGTTATTTATTAATGGTGATAGTTTTACAAAACATTATACAGATTATTTTTCTGCTATGGATCCTACAATAAATATTGAAGAATTAAAACCTCCTGGTTTCACTATTTTTCCTAATCCTAGCAGTGGATATTTTAGTATTACTTCAGAAATAGATATTGAAAACTTAGAAATAATAAATCCGTTAGGGGAAATTATACAGCAATATCAACCTCATTCAAATTTTCAAATAGTAGATGTAAAAGGTGTATTAACAGGGATGTATTATTTGAGAGTTTCAAACCAGAATGGTATATCTACCGAAAAGATCATTATAAATAATTAAAACAGTGATTGTGTTTTTGAATTAATAGAAACAATCTAGTTTCACTTAATTAAAAGTTGATTTCATGGTTAGAGTAAATTGAGAAGTGAATTATGGTTGAATAGATTAATTATTTTAGTGAGTAAAGTCATCCTGCATAGGGTGACTTTTTTTGATTTTTATTAGCACATTTTCATCAGCAAAGTATAATAGTTACTTTCGATTAATTACTATTTTTGCAAAAAAGAATTATATGTCAGAAAAAAGAAATTGGGTCAGTTTACATGACTTTGAAGATATTAAACTTGAACTTTGGGAAGGAATTGCTAAGATTACTATCAATAGACCTCGCTATTATAATGCATTTACTCCAACTACAACTACAGAAATGTCTGTTGCTATGGATATTTGTCGTGAGAACCAGGATGTTCTAACTGTTGTGATTACAGGTGAAGGAGACAAGGCTTTTTGTGCTGGAGGAGATCAGAATGTAAAAGGCAAAGGTGGATATATTGGTAAAGATGGGATCCCTCGATTAAATGTTCTTGATGTACAAAGAAAAATTAGATCAATACCAAAGCCTGTTGTTGCTATGGTAAATGGATATGCAATTGGAGGAGGGCATGTATTACATGTAGTCTGTGATTTAACAGTAGCTTCTGATAATGCTAAATTTGGTCAAACGGGTCCAAAAGTAGGTAGTTTCGATGCGGGTTTAGGTTCTTCATATTTGGCAGCTATAGTGGGACAGAAGAAAGCACGAGAAATATGGTTTTTAAATAAACAATATACTGCAGATGAAGCTTTGGAAATGGGATTAGTAAATAAAGTTGTTCCTTTTGATAAATTAGAAGACGAAGTGGTAGAATGGTGTAAAACTATGCATTTAAGAAGCCCAATGGCCTTAAGAATGATCAAATTGGGAATGAATGCTGAACTAGATGGACAAATTGGAATTCAAGAATTTGCCGGAAATGCAACCCTTTTATATTATATGACAGATGAAGCTCAAGAAGGAAAACATGCATTTCTTGAAAAGCGTGATCCTGATTTTCATAAATATCCAAAATTCCCTTAATTCTAATGATGAATGTAAAAAATTGGATAGATGCTTTTAGACTTCGTACCCTTCCATTAGCTTTAGCAAGTATCCTAATGGGAATTGCTGTTAGTCAAACCCATGGGGTTTTTAATTGGGAAATCAGTCTTTGGGCTATCATCACCACGTTATTACTTCAAATATTATCTAACTTGGCCAATGACTATGGAGACGGAATAAAAGGAACAGATAATGAGCATCGATTGGGCCCCAAGAGAGCGATTCAATCTGGTGCTATTTCTTTAGATCAAATGAAAGCAGCAATCATTATTTTATCGATTTTGTCTTTACTTTCTGGTTTATTTTTGATTTATCTCAGTGAAATTAATATAATTGGTATTATTCTGTTTATTGGTCTTGGAATAGCTGCAATTTTAGCTGCTATTTTTTATACTGTTGGGAAAAAGTCGTATGGTTATAGAGGTTTAGGTGATGTTTTTGTTTTCCTGTTTTTTGGATTAACTGCCGTAATCGGTTCTTTCTACCTCAATGCCCAATATATTAGTATAGATGTTGTTTATCCTGCAATTACTGTAGGTTTATTGAGCACAGCGGTATTAAATTTGAATAATATTCGTGATTTAAAAAATGATAAAAATAGTGGAAAACTTACTATTGCAGTCAAACTAGGTGTGAAGCGAGCAAAATTCTATCATACTTTACTTATAAATCTAGCTTTCTTTGCCTTATTATTATTTGTTACAATTAGTGTTTCAGCTTGGCAAGTGTATTTAGT
>JADGDY010000030.1:2297-36953 GCA_016744655.1 Bacteroidales bacterium
GTTTTTCTTTTATATCCATTGTTCTTCTTAGATTTAATAAAAATTGATAAAGAAACTAATTTGAAAAAATTAGATCCTTTCCTTAAGAAAACTGCAATTAAAACTTTTCTATTAGTTCTGGTTTTTACAATTTTAGTATTTGTATTTTAATAGTTTCAAAAACCAAAAAAAGGCTGTTCAAAATATTGAACAGCCTTTTTTTTGAAGTAATAAACAGAAAATTATTTTACAGTTTTATGAAAGGAATAATTTGTTGTTCACCTGTATTTTGTGTAATCTGGATATAATAAATTGATGGACGATATTTATTTGTATTAATACTAAAGCTATCATTCGATTTTCCGATTTCTATTAATTGTCCTGTAGCATTAAATATTTTATATTCTATAGACCCTTCAATATTCATTTTAATATTTAGTAAATCCAAGATTGGATTAGGATATAGTTGTGCGATCGTACTACTATTATTAGAGGCTATATTATCATTACCTAGTATTACTGGATTTCCAGGAGGTAGAATAATAAAATCCAACCATGCAGCATCTAATCCACTTTCACCAGTTTCATCTTTTATATACTCCCATTTAAATTCATGTTCGCCCTGAGTAACTGGGAAAGTAAACTGCTCAAAGAGTAATAAACCACTCCAAGAAGAGACCAATTCATTGTCGATATAAAATTTTAGAAAATCATGGTCATCTTCACTAGATACTTGAATATAAAATGAAATTTCATGATCACCGATTACTTCATAGTCTAATGATAAGATGGAACTTTGATTATCTGAGATTTCACCAGAACGAGCAGAAAAGTCCCCATCAGCAGTGTAATTATCAGCAATTACCCAGTTTAGATCACCGTTATTTGTCCAATTGAAGTTTGTGAAATTTTCCGTTTCCCAATTCTCTAAAATTATACCGATATTGAAAAATAGCTCATTTTCAACCTCAAAAGGATTTGCACCTAGTTCGAAAATAACACTTGCAATGTATCCAATAGGTGTTGATGCTTCTGTGGTAATTTCAAATTCAATAATAAAAGTTTCGTCAATTTCAATCTGATCAAAATTTGAACTCGCTGAACTTAATGTGAAATTTTCAGAATTCGGACTTATTGAAACAGATCCAGCTGGTAGCTTCATATGACCATTATTAGTTATTTCAACTATACCTGTTGCTATTTCTCCAGCATCTAGATATCCATTTCCATTTCCATTAACTTCTTCAAACCTTAGGACACTAAAATCAAGAGCGGGAGCGTATACTTTAATTATAAATGTGCTTTCCCAAATAGAGTTTCCATCAGTGGCAGAAAATGTAAATTCAACATCATGATTATCTGGAATATCAACTGAAGTATTGAAACCAAATGCATCTTCAATATTTATTTCCTCACCAGAATTGATATTACCAATCGAGTATTCAGAACTCGTAAAACTCACAAAAGAATCATCAGATTGAAGAGAAATAATTACATTTTCAGCATCTTCAGCACCAATATTTTTTACTGAAAAATCCAAATTTATTATTTCATTATATCCTACAATACCATCCTCTGTTTCATCATTTATAGTATAATCAGTTTTCATAACAAAGGCTCCTTCAGAAGGTACCACGAGTATTTCACCTTCATATCGATAATAGTTTTGTTTAGATACTACTATTTTAATAAGAGTACCAGCATTTTGATTAGGGAAAGTGACATTTAAATTCCCATCTTCAATAAATCCATTAGCTATTAAAATTCCTTCAACTGATAAGCCTACTAAAGAACCATTTTCTCCGCTTATAATAAGGTTTGTGACATCAGAAGTAATACCAGATTCATAAGCTACTGAATTTTCCATAGGAACTTCAGTATAAACAGTGTTAAAAGCATCACCATGGTGATGAAACAATCGATATGTAATTTTTTTAGAATAATTATTTGCCCAGTTAGTTGAAGATAAGAAGTATTTTCCCGAAGCAAGGCCAAAAGCTGGTCTGAAATCTCTTTCAGGTATAATATTTCCACCATAATCAGGCATGAAATCAGTCCACATATTGTCATACATCCCCCAAACTAAAGCATCATTAACAAAGCTATAAGAAACTTGCGAAGCCGCAGTTAAGCTTAAAGCTCCTCCATTTACATGTCTATGGAATTTTTCGGTAAAGGAATTACTACCTTCATTGAATTGACCTGTAAGACAATTGATAGAAAAGATATGGCTTAAGAGATTTGTATTGGTTAGAGCATTGATATCATTAGTATTGAAGTCTGGTTCTCCCCAACCTGAATATCCTCCATGATCTCTATGTTGTAAGATAAATGCGCCTGCATTTAAGGCATCAATCACATCATTCGCATTACCTCCGCTCCAATCACCTAATTCACCAGGTGTTTCAGGAATATATCCTAAACCATTAGGGCCAAAATATCCAAGAATTGTACTGGTATTTGATGCTGTAGACCATGGATCTGTATTGGGGTTACCTTCATAAATGGCATTTATCCTTGTTGGGTTTTTTCCAAGTACATTTTTCATATAACCACCAACAGTCTCCGAACAAATCTGGAACCATCTTTCTGTCTGCCATCCGAGTGCTGTAATTGGCTCATTATAAAATGACTCTAGAGTTGGTGGGTTTCTTTCATAATTCACAAATTTGTGAACCATAATCTCAAATTCTTCATAGTTTCTTCCAGTCATACGTGCAAATACAAAGTCAGGAAGGTTATTTCCAGTAACATCGGCATAATAATTATCTGAAATATAAATTCCTTCATTTGGATGTGACCATGAATTAGAAGTGATTCCATTTTCATCTTCCCCATAATCTGCCATTAATAAAACAGCAGATGGTACAGGATCCCAATTATCGTAAACATCCTCAAAAAAGGTGTTAATGCTTTCGATCTCATTACCACCAATTTCATCAACAGTCATTATTTTAGTATGAATACCTTGTTCCGTTCTGAATTTTTTAATAGTATCTGCCCATGGTAAAAAATCTATATTATCAGGAACAACGATCAGATATTCACAACCTTCTTCTTTGGTGTTTTTTATTCTTTTAGAATAATCTATTACTGGAACATCCTCTATGTTAAATGCTAAATCACTTAAAATTTGGTCCCAGAAAGGAGAACGAAATCTATCTTCTCCATAAGTGCCTTTAGATTGGCTAAAGGTAATTTCTAGTTCTACATTGTTATGAACTACCAATTCTTTGCTAATGGCGTTGTATTGAAAAGGGGAGATTGCAATTTGTAAAAATTGCATTCCTCTAACTTCTGTTTGTTCAAAGCTTACAATTTCAAGGGGATATAGCTCATTTTTTATGTATTGAATTCCTTTTTTTGCTTTTATAGTTTCTTCTGTATCAAATGGGATAGGAGCAGTAGGAGCTATATTTACATTTGTAATTATTTCAGAGTTTTGACCCTTAATTATTAAATGAGGAATGGCTCCATCTGGAATTAATATGCTTCTACTAAAGAATGGTAGTTCTGGTGCACCTGCTAATCCAGGAACTAGGTTTTCTTGGAATATTACTTTCTGGAAACTTTCTCCATCAACATTCTTTTCAATAAGATTAAACTGATGGATATTAAAGCTTAAGGAGATGCTTTGTTGTTTGGAAAAATTAATAATTAATCCTTCTTTCCCACTATTTTCTTCATAAGTATATTGCTGTGCTTGCAGAAATAAACTAATGAATAGAAAGGATAGTATAAAAGAAAATTGTTTTAAAAAATGGTTCATTGATGTAAGTTTGTGTGTTTTAATGCACAAATCTAATGAAAATGAATTAGAATAGTTAGATATGATACTCTGTAACGTATTTATTTTGAAAAGAAATAAACAAAGCATCCAATGATTAAATCATTGGATGCTTTATAATAAGTTATTTTAGAATTGTTTTTATCTAGTAAAGCAACATCTAAATGAATTTGTATTACTCATGCTTTCTGTATCAGAATCAGTACAGGAACCATTTCCAACTACTGTAGCTGTTGGGCTTGCACCAGGTTGACCTGTATTAGTCCATTCCCAGTCATTAGTCATATTAATTGTTCCACTTCCAGATTTCTGGCAAGTATAATACCATTCGTCCCAAGTACATAAATGTGAATTTTGATCACCACACAATTTAGAGGCATCCCACCAAGAAGTTGCACTTCTTTCGTTAACTTCTATACAAAACTGCTCATTAATGGCAGACCAATCACCAGCGGGGCAATCTCGAAGACTATTTCCAGCAGGACCTTCAGGTCCAGTTGGGCCTTGAGGACCAGTACTACCGTCAAAAGTCATTACGCTCCAAGTGGTGCCATTGTAGATAAAAGAAGCTTTAGATACAAAGTCGTAATAAGCATCATTAAGATCTGGGTTTGAAGGTTGAACAAGAAGCATACCTTTCCATGTAATACTAGCTCCATTAGCTCCTGTAGGACCAGCTATACCTTGAATTCCTTGAGGACCTGTTGCTCCAACACTACCTTGTGGTCCTATTTCTCCTTGTATTCCTTGTGGTCCAGTAAAATCAGAAGTGGTGAAAGAAGATCCATCAGTATAATTTAGAGTAAATGTTCCATTGTTGTTATCGGTAGTCGATTGTATTCCATTTCCTGTTATTCCAGTTGGTCCTGTTCCTCCTGTAGCGCCAGCTACACCTTGAATTCCTTGTGGACCAGTGAAATTAGAAGTAGTAAATGAGGAGCCATCAGTATAATTGATAGTAAAAGTTCCATTATTATTATCCACAGTAGATTGAACACCAACACCTGTTGCTCCAGTTGGCCCAGTTCCACCAATAGAACCAGTAATCCCTTGTATCCCTTGGGGTCCAGTGAAGTCAGAAGTAGTAAATGAAGAACCATCCGTATAATTGATAGTAAATGTACCATTATTATTATCTACGGTAGATTGAACACCAATACCTGTAGCTCCAGTTGCACCAATTCCTCCTTGAGGACCTGAGATACCTTGAATCCCTTGAGGACCAGTAAAATCAGATGTTGTAAAAGATGAGCCATCTGTGTAATTTATTGTAAATGTACCGTTATTATTGTCAGTTGTTGAAAGAACACCAACACCAGTAAGACCCATAGGTCCAGTGGCTCCTTGAGAACCAGTAGCTCCTTGTATTCCTTGAGGACCTGTGAAATCAGCTGATGTAAAAGAAGAACCATCAGTGTAGTTAATGGTAAATGTACCATTGTTATTATCTATTGTTGATTGTACTCCAACTCCTGTTAACCCAATAGGTCCAGTTGCTCCTTGAGAACCAGTTGCACCTTGAATTCCTTGGGGCCCTCTAAAGTCAGGAGTAGTAAAAGATGAACCATCTGTATAATTTAGTGTGAAAGTACCATCGTTATTATCTGTTGTTGATAGGATTCCCACACCAGTTAAACCTATTGGACCAGTTGCTCCTTGTGATCCAGTTAATCCTTGAATTCCTTGCGGTCCTTGTGGACCTGTAAAGTTAGGAGTGGTAAAAGAAGAACCATCGGTGTAATTTAGTGTGAAGGTTCCGTCATTATTATCTGTTGTTGATAATATTCCTACCCCAGTTAAACCAATAGGGCCCGTTACTCCTTGTGAGCCATCTGCTCCTTGAATACCTTGAGGACCTTGAGGACCTGTAAAGTCTGGTGTTGTAAAAGAAGAACCATCAGTATAATTAATAGTAAATGTACCATCGTTATTATCTAATGTTGACAATATTCCAACACCAGTTAAACCAATTGGCCCTGTTGCTCCTTGTGCACCATCTACTCCTTGAACGCCTTGTGGACCAGTGAAGTCTGCAGTAGTAAAAGAAGAACCGTCTGAATAATTTAAAGTAAAGGTGCCATTATTATTGTCTATTGTAGATACAACTCCAATTCCTTGAGGACCTTCTTGGCCAACAATAGAAGATATATCTAAGGTATTTCCTGAACTAATGCTTAAGGAATTTCCACTAAGACTTAAATACTGATTATCAGATGATGTGATATCTAATGTTTTAGTTGTTGGATTATAGAAAAGGTTAGTAGCACCGGCTCCATTAATTTGCAATTGTTCACCTAATTGAACCTCCCCTGAATTACCATGATCATCATTGATAGTTAAGGCTGAGTTTTCTAGTTTTGCATTAGTTACATTGCCATCTGCAATTTTATTTGTGATAATAGAGGAGGGGTTTAATATCATAACACCGGTATTGGTAAGTTGAGCATCACCACTCAAATTAACTCCAGTTGCTATATTACTATTATTACCAATAAATATTTTTCCATTCTCTAAATTTGGATCTAGGCCTCCTCCAACCAATCCATTAATTTGATTTTGAAAATGAGAGCTATCAGCAATATTCTTATTATATAAGATTTGAATGGAGTCGCTATTCACAGCATCTCTATAGATTGCACGAGTGATTTCATCTTGTAAAGCAAAATCTATTGCATCAATTTGAGTTTGAAAACTAGTACTGTCTTCAAAAATGTTTAATCGATTTATTAATATTTCTTGAGTATTAGCAGAAATTGCATTAGAGTTTTGTAATTCTGCTGATATGGCTCGTGTAATTTCACCTAAAATAGAATTGGTATTGGCATCTATTAATTGTTTAAAATATAAAGAATCACCTTCGTAAGAATTTTGAAGATTAGCAATAGCTTCTGCATTTATGATAATATTACTATTATTTATGGCTTCAGACATGATTGCTCTAGTCATTTCTTGTTGTATGGCTAATTGATTGGCATCGATTAAGGCTTTTAGATAAATGCTATCTGAAATAATTTTATTTGTATTATTATCAATAAGAGTCTGAAAATATAGGCTATCACCTTCAAAAGATATATTGTTAAATAAATCTTGAAAATACAAACTATCACTAACTATTTGAATTGAATTTTGGCTGATGAGTTCTGCTAGTGCAGTTTCCTCTCCAATAGCTCTATTCATTTCCTCAATGATATCTAGGTCTAATAGGGCTAATGCTTCAACTATATTTTGGAAATTTGATTCATAATATAAACTATCTATATTTATTTTCGTAATCAGATCAAGTATTTCTTGACTATTATCAAAAAAACTTAAGTCTTCACTGCCACCTTCGGGAAGAAGAGTAAGAACGTTTCCGATTAATTCAATTTTTTGGAGTTCATTATAAATACTAGTATCAACTACATTTCCTGCAAAGGCTGCATAACTAGCCATAGGAACAGAAAGCAGTTGTGAACTTCCCATTAATACCCAATCACTTCCTCCTTGGGGGTCTATACTGACTTCAATAAAATGTTCACCTAATCCCCAGTCTATATCAAAGAATGAACCTTGTGTCATTTCTCCATTTCCGACTTCTAAGTTAATTAGGCCGAAACTATTTGTTGTAATATAATGAACTTCAACATAATCAAAACTATTTTCACTTGAAATTCTAATTTTGACACTAATTTCAGATTCTGTAATAGGGTAACCACTGGCATCTCTAGCTACAGCTTGGTATTTAAAAGCTTGGCTACTTTGACCTAGCGAAAAGAAAGGTGAAAGTAGAAGAAATAAAAAGGATAGTACTTTATAGTTCATATTTTATGATTTTTATCTTTGAATCAATAATTAGTTTTTAATGATCTTAAAAGTTTTGGTTTGTGTACCAAATGCTACTTTTAAAATATAATGAGATCTTTCAAAGCTTTGAAGATTCCATTTAATGATATTATGAGTGGAATTTGTTTTTTCTTCTTTGATTAACCTACCATTAGCATCGAAAAGTTGAATGTAACAATCTCCATTAAACTGTTTCTCTGAGTCAATTTTAATATTAACGAAATTAGGAGTAGGGTTGGGGTAGATATTAACTGAAATATTTTCTAATTTTATTTCGTCAATAGCTGTGATAATATATAAATCTTGATGAAATCCTTGTGTTAAAATGTAATTCCCTTCAAAAGTAGCAATCACAGGTTCACCTAAAGTCCAACTTAGAGAAATATCACCATTTTCAAAATAATCACCAGCTGATGCGATAACTTCAGGACTAAGTTGCTGGCTATATGTATTTAAGCAAAACAGTAAAAATACGATTCCAATAATTTGTTTCATGATAATTTGATTTTAATTTCTGTTTCAATAATCATTAGCTGTTTCTACGCAGAGCTATTGAAAATGTTACTTGTTTGGCGGGTTTTATGAGTTCTCATCAATCAAGTAAAACAAAGTTAGCAATATTGAATAGTGATTTCAATTATTGGCATAAAAAAAAGGCTGCCTTAAAAAGACAGCCTTTGTATTATAAAATTGATAATTCTTATTGAGCGATATACGACCAAGTAAGAACATCTTCATTAGTATTTACAGTAAATTCGTAAGAACCAGCAGCAGGAACATTTAAGTTACCAGCAGTTGGGTCAGTAGATAAAGAACCATCAGCTTCACCAGCACCATAATTAGGACCATCCCAGTTCGCTTGTGAGGTAAATTTGAAATTTAAATCTTCACCTGTGATTTCAACAATACCTACAAAAATTCCATCTCCATCTTCATCTGAAATTGTTGGAGCAACATCTGGAGCCCATCCTTGATATGCTCCAGGAACCCATAATTTTGCGATGTTTCCTTCTTCAACAATAATAACTTCTTTAACATCACCTGTAGCTGCATCAATAGTTAGTGTAATATTATAATTACCTGCAACAGTAACAGTAATGTTTCCACCGTCTTCAACAACATTTTCAGAGCTCAAACCAGCATTAACTGCCCCGAATCCAACATCAAAACTAGCCCCATTTCCATTAGCTGGAGCTTCACCATTTTCTGTTCTTAATTTAAAACCAGCATTTTCTACCAGAGTAATACCATTCCAAGTCCAAGTATACATATTCTCGTTGATAGCAGGGACACCATCATTATCAGCAATTAGTTTATATCCCCAACCCCATGCACTAGGATCTTCAATAGCGTTAGCGTTATCAGCACTTACACCATCTCCAACAGCATCTAAAACAACACCTGTCCAATCAGTAACAGCAATATCACCTTTTTTTACAGTAGTATATGAAAAACCATCACTTAAACTCCATTCGAAAGTAACATCATATAAACCTTGATCTTCTAGTGGAATACTCCAACCATTTCCACCCATCATCCAACTTGTACCACCGTCAGTACCAATATTAGAAAACAAGACATAGCCGCTAGCATTAACTTTCCAACCATTATCATATCTAAATTTAAAGCTACCTTGTCTTAGTTCGATATCAGTTAAAGTCCATTTACCAGCTTCAGCAGTTAAAGATTCTTCAGTCATTTCAACTTCACCAGACCAACCATTTAATGTTGCATCACCAATAATACCAAAAGTATTAATAGGCATAATATAATAAGTTTCAGAATTGATATCTACAACTATATGATAGAGACCATCAGCTTTTACTTGCCAAGCAGTACCGTCTGTAACAACCATTCCAGTATCTATAGTAGCATTTATCTGACTATTTTCACCTGCAAGTACTTTAGTTGCAGCAGTTCCATCTTTAATACCATAAGTAGTTTGTGTTGCACCAGCAACTGTAACCATAGAGAAATCTTTATCTGCAGTTAAATATGCAAATAGTTCCCACATTCCTTCTCTTTCAACAGAAGCAAATTCTTCTCCTTCTTCACGACCAACCCACATGGCCATGTCAATATTAATTTCACTAAACCCAGTAGCTTCACCTGTTAAATAGGTTCCATCTTCCACAGGAGTAGTACCTCCTCCAGGTGTATCATCATCGTCATCATCTTTTGTACAAGAAGTGCTAATTAAAGCAAATGACATTAACATTACCCATGCTATATGGGTTAATTTGAAAAGATTATTCTTTTTCATAAGTCTAATTTTTGATAATTATTTAATTAGTTAATAAATTATATTTTGTTTTTGTAAATACAAATATAGTTAAATCCCTAAATTGGGGTTTGCATCTATCGCACTTTGTGGTATAGGAAAAATATTTCGATCAGAAGTTGATTCATCTTTCTCCCACCAAGATTTATTGAATTGGCCAAACCTTATTAAATCTTGTCTACGATGGCCTTCCCAGAACATCTCTCTACCACGCTCTTCTAATAGTAAATCTAACCCTACACCACTCCAAATATCAGCTTCAGCACGACTTCGAATCATATTTACAAACTCATCACCATTTTCACCTTGATTTATCATGGCTTCTGCTTTCATAAGTAAAATATCACCATATCTGAAGATAGGAAAATCATTACTCAATCTTTGTTTCGCACCTATAGCAATTTCAAATTTTACTACTCGTGCACCTGATAGCCTTATTTCAATTGGAGTATATGTAGCATTCATATTTAGAGCAGCGATATGTGGATTTAGAATTAGATCTGCACCTTCAGCACCTTGATCAGTCAATTTCTCCCCATCAAAGCCATACTGTTGGCCTACTAAGAAACCAGACTTACGTGTATCGTTCTCAGAATATGTATTGTAGTGGTCCTCCATAGCAGCAAAACCATTCCATGGACCAGCAGACATGTCAAAAGTTAGGTTACTATTATAGTGAAGTGTTCTCATATGCAAATTAAATTCACCTCTTTCCCCTGGGTCATTTTCATCAAAAGCAATTGTAAAAATATTTTCTGAAGAGTTTTCATTAAGTGTTTTAAAAGGGCCAAGTGCATTAGATTCAAGACTGTAATTTAATGAATCTATAATAAAATCACAGGCCATTTCAGCTTTTCCCCATTGTGGTATTCCTGTATAAACTTCTGCATTTAAGTATAGTTTTGCTAAAAGTGAATAAGCCATTCCTTTAGAAACATCATATTTTGTAGTTACCTCAGGAAGATATTTGATATTTCTTTCTATGGTATTAACAAGACTGTCAAAAATCACAGCTCGATCAGTTTTCATAGGTTGAGCTGGGGCATCAGCAAATGAGGTTATAAAAGGAACATCACCAAAATTATCAATTAGTAAATAATAATAATATGAACGTAAGATTTCCATTTTTGCGATTGGTTTTTTGGTTTCATCACTATTTGGTTCTGGTAACAAAAAAATGGCTTCATTACAATCTAAAGCACCAGAATATAAACGATCCCACATTCCAATTATTGCTTCTGTTTCATTATTCCAAGTATGCTGATGTAGTACACGCCATTTACCACCGTCATCCCAATCAGTTAGTCTTGTTGGACAAACTATTTCATCAGAAGGAAGTTCCTGTGCAAACCACCACCCTCCCCAATCTAGTAACCATGATAGGTGAGTATAAGGAGGAACAGTTAAGGCTGCAGCTTGTTCTGCGTTCTCGGGGTATTCACTCGAAGGAATTTCACTGTATACTGTTTCGTCAAGTTTGGTACAGGAAATAAGAAATAGTATTGCTAATCCTGTATATATTAATTTTTTCATTGTTATTATTTTTTAGGTTTAAAAATTTAGGTTTAATCCAAAAGTATAAGAGCGAGTTTTTGGATAAACATCAAAATTATCTAATCCGAATGAAAGACCAGAATAACTGATTTCAGGATCGATACCAGAATAGTTTGTAAGTGTAAAAAGATTATTAGCTGTGATATAAACTCTGAATTTTTTCAACCACTTCATTTCTTTGGCATTAAAAGTATAACCTAAAGTTATATTCTCCAACCTAACAAATGAGCCATCCTCTAGATAGTAATCAGATACTTGGGGAGTACTTGTTAAACCTCTATTAGCTTCATTTATTGCTTCTTGAGTTGCATTTAGATTTGGAAGAACACTTGGATTATTGAAGAACATTGCTGTGGCATTATAAACATCGAAATTATAAACAGCTCTAAATGAAAAGCTTAAATCGAAATTTTGATAAAAATTAATATAGTTTGACCAACCTAATTCGAAGTCAGGTTGAGCATTACCAACAACTTTTCTTTCAGCTTTAGTTATGTCACGTGTAACACCACCGGATTCTGATTGAAATAGAAATACTCCATCTTGCGATAGGCCAGCATAAACAGGAAGATAGTATGTACCTAATTCATAACCTTCACGAATTAACTGAGTATAGGTTCCTACAAGACCTCTTCCAGATACCCATCCTTCTTTTCTTTCATCAGTACCACCATATTTATTATCAGTATCAAAGGATTTAAACGTTTGATTGTTTTTTGAAAATACAATTGTAGTTTTCCAATCAAAGTTTTTCTTATCAATTACAAATGCTTGTATCGAGAATTCTATTCCATTATTATCAATAGATCCACCATTATCCCATACACGATCGAATTTATTTGGAGGTTTTGGAACAGCATATTCATAAAGCAGATCATAAGTTTTTTTCATATAGTATTCAACAGATCCAGATAATCGACTTTTTAATATTGCAAAATCTAATCCAAAATTCCATTCTTCATTCTCTTCCCATTTAAGATTTGGATTTGCAATTCGGTTTCCTGCGAAACTAATAACATCCGAACCTGTTTCAGGATTAGTACCTGAACCTTGAGGAGCATAAGTTGTTTGTGATAAGTATCTTGGAATTTCTTGATTACCTGTTATACCCCAACTCACTCTTAATTTAAGTTGATCAAAAATGGTTAGGCTTTCCATGAAATTTTCATTATCTATATTCCAACCTACTGATGCTGATGGAAACCATCCCCATTTATTATCATCTCCAAATTTAGAAGAGCCATCTCTTCTAACTGTTGCTGTTAATAAATATTTATCATTATAATTATAAACAGCTCTCCCAAACATGGAAATTAGTAGGTTTGAGCCTTTATAGGAGCCAATATCTCCAGATTGCACATCTAATAGTGTTCCTAGGTTGTGAGAAAGTGTATAATTTGAACCTGGCCCTTCACCTTGAGCAAAAAAGCTAGTATTAATATCTTCTTGCCAAGAATAACCTGCTAAAAAATTAATATTATGGGCTGTGTTAATAGTTTTCGAATACTTTAATGTTGTCTCCAATAGTTTAGATTCAAAATTATTATAGGATCTACGTGCATAGCCTTTTGTTTGGTTTGATGCAAGAAAACTAGGTTCAAAGTAAAATGATTCATCATCATTTCTAATATACGCTAAATTGGCACCTAATACAAGATTCTCAATGATTTTAAAATCGCCAGTCAAAGTACCTCTATATCTTTTTGCATCTCTTTCATTTTGAATATTATTAATGATACTAACAGGATTGTAATAATTAAAGTCTCTTGTTGTTTCATAATAATCTCCAGTCTCAGGGTTGATAACTGGGTCGGTAGGATTTCTTTGGAAAGCTTGATATAAAACATTTGTTGTTGACATACCACCACCATAGTTTACATAATCATTATGTTCTATGGTTCCAGATATACCAGCTGATAAAGTAAGGCGATCTTCAAAAGATTTTTGTGTAATATTTACAGATCCAATAGTTCTCTTCTTGGATGAACCTTTTATAACTCCGTCAAAATCAGTATGAGAAATAGAAGCTCTATAGCTGGTATTTTCATCAGCGCCAGAGAATGCAAAGTGATAAGATTGGGATATTCCGCTTCTAAAAATCTCATCTTGCCAATTTGTATTCCCATTTCCATCAACAAAATTTATTTCAGGATTATTTGTGACATAATTTCTCATATCTTGTGCCGAAAGTAAGTCAAGTTCGTTGGCAACTTGATCAAGTGTAAGATAGGAACTAAATTCAATATTATTCACACTTTCACCAGATTTAGTGTTATTTTGCTTTTTGGTAGTAATAATAATAACTCCATTTGCACCTCTTGAACCATAAATTGCAGTTGAAGATGCATCTTTTAAAACATTGAAAGATGCTATATCTTCTGATGCAATTGTAGTAGGATCTACTCCTGGGACACCATCAACTACATACAACGGGTCCGTTCCAGAACCTAATCCCGATTGACCTCTGATTTTTACTGAAAAGCCAGCATTTGGATCACCTCCTTTTTTTGAAACAACGACTCCAGCAGCTTTTCCTTGGATTCCTTTAATAGGGTCTGTTAATCTACCTTGATTTAATTCCTCAGCTGTAACATGTGAAACAGCACCAGTTTTGTCGGTTTTCTTTTGTGTACCATAACCTATAACTATAACTTCATCTAAAAGTTCAGATTTAGGTGCCAAAATAATATCAATGGTTTCCTGAGCGGCTACCATTTCTTGTTCGTTATAGCCAATGTAAGAATAGACTAATGTAGAACCCTGTTCTACTGTGATGGTGTATTTTCCATCAAAATCTGTAGTAGAACCCTGTGTAGTACCTTTTTTAATCACAGATACACCTATTAATGTAGTTCCATCTTCCGAATCGGTAATGGTTCCACTCACAGTGATTTGCTGTGCGTTAGATAGCGAAACCATTCCTATCATAAAGAATAGAAAAAGTATAGGCCATTTCCCAAGTTTTTGTAACATCATACTATGTTTTTAGTGTTAATTTTTGATTAATAACATCGCTAAAGTACTAAATTTTTAGTGATATACCTTGGATTTGCTTTATAGCTAGCCTATTCAATACCGCAATCGTTTGCGAAAACGTTTGCTGTTGACAAAAACCAAAAAAGGCCATATTTTATAATATGACCTTTGTTTTTTTGTAAGCATTTTACCTAATCGATTTGAATTATTACTGATTCTTTTGCGAGAATTTCAAGATTCTCGAAAGAAATAGTCCCATTTGTTAGAACATCCAATCCCTTTTTATTGGAAAAGTCCATTTCTGGATAGTCTAAAGGATTAATTTTTCTGGCTTCTGTTCCTTTATTAATAATGACCATAATTTTTTGATTTTCATTGTATCTGAAGTAAACATATAAACCATTATCTGGTGCATAATGCATCATGTTTCCAGTGTGAATTGTTGGACAATCTTTTCTGAAGTTAAGTAAGGTCTTCATGAAATCTTGAGCTTCTTGAGCTTTTGGGCTAAGTTTATTTCCAGTAAAACCATTTACTTCATCATTAGGCCATCCACCAGGGAAGTCTGTTCTAATTTCACCATGATCGTGTGACAGGGGATTGGCCATTAGTATTTCCGTTCCATAATATATTTGCGGAATACCCCTTGTTGTTGCCAAATAGGTTAAGCCAATTTTATAGAGTTCAAAATCTTCATTTAATTGTGTATAGTATCTGTCCATATCATGGTTATCAGGAAAGATCACTAAATTGTTAGGATCTGGATAAACATCATCACATGCAATGAGCTCATATAGATTGTTTAAACCAGTATTCCATGCTTCTTCTTGAATTAAGGATTTTACTAAAACATCTTGCAATGGAAAATCCATTACTGAAGGTAAGCAAGAGTTGAGGTTTTTAGTTTGTTCATTTCCTCTTTGCCATTTAGAGACAATGATAGGGTTTAAGCTCCATTCTTCTCCAACGATATTAAAGTTTGGATATTCATCCATGATTGAGCATGTATAAGCTGACATGAAAGCTGCTCCTGGATAAGG
This sequence comes from Bacteroidales bacterium, assembly GCA_016744655.1. Taxonomy (GTDB): domain Bacteria; phylum Bacteroidota; class Bacteroidia; order Bacteroidales; family UBA12170; genus UBA12170. The sequence goes on from JADGDY010000030.1 coordinate 17,737, forward strand.
ATGTGTATCATGACGAATTCCTCCAAGGTCAGCCACTTCAACCCACCATATACTATTTTGGATTAAATTATCACGAAGTAGGGGATGGTCACCATTTAAATCTGGCATGGCATCAACAAACCATCCTTTTTCAAATTTATCTTTATCAGATTGTGCAGCATAAGGATCGTTGATCACCGTTCTACGATGATTTGTTATTTGATATTCTTCCTTACTATTAATCCAGTTTTTGTCTGGCATATCTTTCATCCACCAGTGTTCGCTTCCACAATGGTTCATTATCTGATCCATTATCAACTTAATTCCTCTTTTCTTTGCTTCTTTTGATAGAAGGATATAGTCTTCGAGTGTTCCGTATCGTGGATCTATTTTGTAATAATCAGTAGTGGCATAACCATGATATGAAGTACGAGGCATGCGGTTGATTAAAACAGGGTTGAGCCAAATGGCAGTGAATCCCATTTCTTGAATATAATCTAAATGATCAATCACACCTTGTATATCACCTCCATGACGATCTTGATTGTCTTCTCTATTTAAAACATCACCTAATTCCTCATAATGGTCATTCTTAAGATTACCATTGGCAAAGCGATCAGGAGTAATTAAATACATCACATCTGAACTATTAAAACCCTCTCGTTGAGCTGATTTTTCTCGTCTGTCTTTTAATTCATATTGTATAGAGGAGGCTATTTTATTATTTTTGAGAAAATTTATTTTAAAGGCATCCTCCGAAAACTTTTCATCGATAGTAATATAGATAAACAAGTAATTTGAGTTGTTGGTGAGTTCTGTTCTTAATAAGTCAATATTTTTATTTTCAATTTCAACTTTGTATTCTGCAATATTCTCCCCATAAAACATGATTTGAAGTTCGGGTTTATTCATGTTTTTCCACCAAAATGGAGGTTCCATTCTTTCTATAAAATCACATTGTGAAAAGCTATTTATAGAGAATATCAGGGCTAAAACAATAATTAGATATTTTTTCATGATTGGGTTTTTTGTATAAAAAAGCTGCTAATGTTAAAAAAACATTAGCAGCTATAATTGTATCACCTTTTTATTGAGGTGTTAATTTATAAGATTGAGCAGCTAAATCTACTTCAATTAAATAAGAACCATCAGCTGGAACAGGAATGTTAACAGGATCAGGGTCAGCTTCAGTAGGTCTGAAAGCTAAACTACCTCCATAACCACTAGCACCATCAACAGTTCCCCATTGAGGAGCCCATTGACCAAGAACTTCAACAAATTTAATGCTATTAGCTGTTAAATCAGCAACTAATGAGAATTTTCCAGCACCGTCATTTGTCATTTCGGTAGCAGCCGTGTTGTCCCAACCAGCAGGAGAACCATCACCTAATAAATATAAGGTGGAAGTAGCAGCATAAACATCATAAGTCAGGTTAGCTGTATCTACTACAATTCGATATAAACCAGCTTCAGCTGGACAAGGCATTGCAAGAGGATCGTCTGTATCTTCGTCTGGTCGGTAAATTAAGTTTCCATTTTCTCCGGTTCCAGCATCATCAGTACCCCATTGAGGAGCCCATTGGCCAAGAGCGGAGATGAATTTGAAGAATAAGCCTTCGCCACCTAAATTGGCTACAATACCAAATTTACCATCAGCAATATGACTTGCAGGCAAAGCATCGGTATTTGACCACCCCGGATCTGTACCATCTCCGAGCATATAAATTGGTTTAGTATAAACTTCGGCAGAGTAAGGTGTGATACTTAATGCAATTAATTCAGATACAGCAGTCTCAGCAGTATTGTTAGATGTAATATTCGATTTTACTCTAAAATTAAGATTAGCAGGTTCATTAGCAGGGAAATTATTGGATAAGAGCAGTGCATTCAATTGTCCTACAGTATAATTAACCTCCGTTTCTTGAGTATTATTTAGAAAAATTGGGTCAGCAAAATCATTTGCTACTTCATCCATTTCAACAGTATAAACTGTACTTGCAAGATTACTTAGGTTGTATCCTGTTGCTTTCCATTGAAAAGCATCGAACATTTCATTTTCATTTGCTTCTAAAAGTACATGAGCAGATCCACTGCTAGGACTGGTGAATACAGGAGCTGTAATTTGTCCAGTATTCAGGATAGGTTCTTTTTCCTCCTTTTCACAAGAATACATCAGGAGTAAACTGAACAATCCAAGGTATAATATTGATAATTTTTTCATTGTCTTCGTTTTTTAAGATTAGTATCCACTGTTTTGTGTAAGATTAGGATTTGCTCCTATATCTGTTGAAGGAATTGGGAATATATTAAACTTTTCATCAACAGCAGTACCTGTAGCTACATTTCCTTTCCAATCCCATAAATAATCACCTGTGGTGAATTTATTGAAACGTATAAGGTCTGTTCTTCTGTGTCCTTCCCAATATAATTCTCTAGCTCTTTCATCCAATAAAAAGTCTAAGGTTAAATCAGCAGCTGTAATGTTTTGTGAATCCTCACCAAAAGCTCTAGTACGAACTCTGTTTACATATTCAACAGCTTTACCCATATCACCATTTCCTCCTCTAACTACTGCTTCGGCATACATTAGATAGAAATCAGCCAGTCTAAATACAGCATAATCATTATCAGGATATGTTAAATCGGATCCTATACTACCATCTCTATTGATATTTCTAAATTTAGTGATGGCATAACCTTCAGTAAATTCAAAAATATTATCAATCATTAAGGATTGTCCATCAGTATAAAAGGCAGCACGAGAATCTACAGAAGGAGCAGAGAATAACTCTATAGCATAAGTGTAATCTGGAGCTCCAAGTTTTAGACTGATTTTATATGAGCCTGGATTAGAGATTGCAATGTTGTCACCACCTTCAGTTAAGATGCCATCAGCGTCGGTATCACCGTAGTTTAAATCCCAAGCATCATTAGCACGGAATTTTATTTCACCCTCTGCTAAATCAGTTGTAATTTCCCACATAGATGTTTCAACATTGTAAATCATATCTTGATCAGAATCCCAACCACCAGCTGTGGCAGAACCGATTAGTCCCCATATAGTTGGTTCGAATGAGTAAGTCTTGGCTGTAGTATCCACATTAAATTTAAAGTAACCAGCATCAGCAACAGTTATGTTTCCTGCTGTATTATCAGATGAAAGAATACCTTCTGATTCACCCATACCAAAATTACTACCATCCCAATTAGGGGCAGATGTAAATTTAAATTCTGTTCCTGCCTCTGGGAAATTAATATAACCTTCATAAATTCCATCAGAATTAACAGATCCAATTGTTGGAGCGGCAGCTGGGTCCCATCCTTGGTACGAACCAGGAGCATATAGAACAGGATAATCATTTAATTGTGGATAAGGAGATAGTTTTAAACCATCCTCAGTAATATCTGGGTAGAATTTCTTGACAAAAGCGCTCGTTGTACGAGTTCCGCCCCAACCACCATCGATACCAAATGAAGCTGGATCCATAGTTCCTCCTACTGCAGCATGAACAATAAAGGTCATCCCTCCCCAAGTACGAGTACTGATACCATCAAATGTAACAGGAAATATAATCTCGGAGCTAAGATGATTGTCTGCATTGAAATTATGGAAGTAATTGTTTTCTAAAGCATATCCACCGCCAATAACTTTGTCACAATATTCAACTGCTTCGTTATTCATATCTGTATTGATATAAACTTTAGCATTTAAATATAACTTGGCTAGTAGTGCCCAGGCTGATGCTTTATCTACTCTACCATATTCATTTGTTCTAGGATCTGGAAGTGCAGTTTCTATTGATTTTAATTCACTTTCTACATAAGCATATAAAGCTGCTCTATCAATTTGGTTGGGTTGAAATGCACCAACAGCATCGTTTTCAGTAACAAATGGTGTGTTTCCAAACATATCTAAAGCATGATAATAACTCAATGCTCTTAAAAAACGCGCTTCTTGCCTGTAAGCAATAATATTGGTTTTATCTTGACCAGTAATATTTCTTTTAGAAAGTTTTTCATCAGTAGACTCTCTTATGAATTCATTACAAAGCGAAATTTGATAGAAAATACGATTATACATAGCTGTAACAAATTCATTAGAAGATGTCCAGTCCATATCATGATAATCTCTTAGGTTTCCATCGTTCCAAGCAATAACTGCTTCGTCAGTAGTTAATTCTTGAGCTTTCCAGTATTGTCTTAAATAGGTTGAAAATCCTTCATCGATTCCTGAAATGTCAGGTTGACCAGCAGGGCCTTCTTGACCACTAACCGAAAGACCAGCATAAAGTTTGGCTAATACATTATAATAGTTAGCAGGATTTTCATAAACTGAGGCGGATGTGATAACAGTCTCATCCAAAGGAGTGGTGTCTAAATCTTTCATACAAGAGGAAAGACCTAGAGCCATTACTAATAATATGATATAATATTTTTTCATGATTTTATTTTCTTTGGATTAGATATTTAGTTTTAAACCTAGTACGAAGTTTCTTGATCTTGGATATACATTATTGTCAACTCCACCAAAAACCTCTGGGTCAAGACCTGAGTATTTTGTTAATACAAATGCATTTTGTACAGTGAAAGATACATTTAAATCAGAACGTTCGCTAAAAAGCTTACTAAAAGTATATCCTAGTCTGATATAATCCATTCTGAAAAAAGATGCGTCCTCTAAATAATAATCTGAGAAGTACTCATAGTTACTAAAATTAGTGGCAAGAGCATCTTGTGTAACATTTATTAAATACTGTGTGTTGTTATACATTTGACCAACAGCGCCTGTTGAGGAACGAACATTATTATAAACATAATTTCCTACGCTTCCGTGTCCTGCAAAACTAAGTTCAAGTTGTTTGTAAGTAAATCTAGAGTTGATACCAAATGAATAATCAGAAGTTGGCTTATGTACTCTATATTTATCATCATCAGTAATAGATCCATCTCCATTTCTGTCAACATATAATCCTTGAATAGGGTTTCCAGATTCGTCATATACTTGTTCGTACACATAGAATGAATTCATAGGGTACCCAACTGTATGAATTTGGATATTATTTCCAACACCACCACTAATTCCACCAGTAGGAACACCGATATAATCTGGATCGTCATTCAAGGTTAATTTTGTGATCTTGTTTTCATTATAATTCATATTTACTCCAAGCTCCCAATAAGTATTTTGAGTAGAAATAATGCGGCCAGTAAGACTAAGTTCATAACCTTTGTTTTCCATTGAACCAATATTGGTTAGAATATAGTTTGAAAGGTTAGAACCAGCAGGAACAGGTATAAAGTTAATCATATCTTCTGTTGTTCTTTCATAGTATTCTAAAGAACCAAAAATTCTTTCCTTAGCAAAACCAAAGTCTAAACCAATATTGAGAGTACTAGTTTCTTCCCATTTAATATCTGGATCATATCCACTAGGGCGTAAGGTGTACACGAATTGGTTACCAAACTGATACATCGCAGTCATTTCACTCCACATATATAATGGAAGGTAAGGATAGTTTGACGTTCCAATGTCCTGTTGTCCAGTAACACCCCATCCAGCACGTAGCTTTAATTGCGATATAGCACTTACATCTTTAAGGAAAGATTCTTCATTAATTTTCCAAGCAACTGCAGCAGATGGGAAAATACCAGCTCTTGTGTCTTCTGAGAACCTTGAAGAATTGTCATTCCTAACTGTTGCGGTTAAAAGGTATTTTTCATTTAATGTATAATTCAATCTTCCAAAGAAAGAAACTAAATAACTTTCAGTTGGTCTAATTGGACCATCAACTATATCAGTTTGAGAGATATTACTATTATATCTATAGTCGTTGCGATAAAAGTGTTGCCATGAATACCCAGCAGTTACATCAAATTTTGATTTAATAGATTCTACAGTTTTAGTGTAATTTAAATAGAAGTCTAAGGTGTTATTTCTTTTAGCTTGAGAATAATGATTCATGGTACCTCCAATAAGGTTGCCATCTCCATCAATATCCCAAGAGCTTCTAGCATTCATTGGAGCATCAATTCTTCCCTTTGAACCACTAACATCAAATGCTAGGTTTAAATTGGCTCGAAGTTCTGGTAAGAAATGAAACTTATAATCAGCCATGAAGTTTCCTAAATACCGGCTTACTTCAGAACGATCTTCTCTTTGTTCGAGCATTCCAACAGGGTTAGCTGGTGCAATAGTAATAGGGTTACCATTGTCTTGCAACCATTCCCAATATCCACCATAAGCATTACCATCGTCACGTACAGGCTGAGTAGGATCGAAAGTAACCGCGTTTCCAATGGCACCTGTGTTAGCGAATCTAGTTTCTGTAAACATGGTTTTTACATTGAAATTAAGTTTTAAGTAATCATCGAAAAGTATTGGACTTAAAGAAACAGCCGCTGTGGTTCTTTTATAGTTAGAAGTATTTACGATACCATTCTGGTCCATATATCCAAGAGATATATAATAAGGAACATTTTCTGCACTTCCTTTGGCACTAATAGTATGATCTTGACTAAAAGAATTACTCATGATTTCTTTTTGCCAATCAGTGTTAGCAGTTCCGAGTAAACCAGCTTGTATAGACTCTTCACCATAATAACTTTTAATTTGACTTCTAAATTGGTTGGCATCTAAAGATTCTACATAAGCAGGAATTGTATTTACAGTGGCTTTACCATTATAAGTCAGGACGAAAGGTTTGTCTTTAGAACCTCTTTTGGTTGTAACAATAATGACTCCGTTGGAAGCACGTGAACCATAAATAGCAGTGGCACTAGCATCTTTAAGAACATTCATTGATTCTATATCATCTGGGTTGATAGTACTTAATGGGTTACCTAAACCAGAAATACCATCATTATCTACAGGAATACCATCTATCACATATAGAGGATCATTATTAGCACTCATACTTGCGCTTCCTCTAATTCTTACAACTGAACCTCCTCCAGGAGCACCGTCGGTAGTTACTTGTACACCGGCAATTTTACCAGTTAATAATTCCTGAGGGGAAGTGATTACACCTTGATTGAAATCTTTTTCACCAATAGTGGCTACTGCACCAGTAGCATCTTCCTTTTTTACCTCACCATATCCTATAACTACAATTTCATTTAAAATTTCTGATTTGTAGTTCATACTCACATTCATTCTTGAACCAGAAACTAAAAGCTCTTGTTCTTCGTATCCAATGTAAGTATAGATAAGTGTTGCACCTTGTTCTACAAAAATAGAATATCTTCCGTCGATATCGGTGATGGTACCATTAGTTGTACCTTTCTCAAGAACAGTTACACCTATTAAAGTGATCCCATCCTCTGCGTCAATTATAGTCCCATCTACAGTCACCTTCTGACCATAAACCATAACTGAAAATCCAAATGCTAAAATTAAAAGGCACAAGGACCGTAGTTTTTGATAAATTTGTAACATATTTGATTTGTTTGAAGTGTTATAAAAATAACATGTTTTGATTAAAAATTCAAAGCACTAATTTAAGAAAAATTAACACTATTAACAGGAAATCAGTAATTTAATAATATTTAGCTCATGCAATCGTTTTCACAAACGTTTGCGGTTGAAAAAAAAAGTGTAATTTTATACAATTAAACTAAGGAAAATCACATGAGTAGACATCCAATAACCATAAAAGATATAGCCAGAATTCTTAATGTTTCGGTTTCGACTGTTAGTAGAGCTCTAAAAGATCATCCAGATATAAGCAAAGCGACTAAAAAATCGGTGCAAGATATGGCTCGTGAATTAAATTATCGTCCCAATGAGATAGCTTTAAGTTTAAAAAACAGAAGAAGTAAAATTATTGGGATTATGGTGCCTCAATTGGTGCATCATTTCTTTTCTTCAGTTATTGAAGGCGTAGAGAATGTTGCTTATGAAAATGGTTATCAAGTTATGATATATCATAGTGATGAATTATTGGAACGAGAACTACAATTGATACAGTCTTTTATGTCTTATAGACTTGATGGTTTAGTGGTATCGATGAGTAAAGAGACTAATGATTTCGCTCACTTTAACAAACTATCTCAGCTCGGCGTGCCTATAGTTTATTTTGATAGAGTTCCTGATGGTGATTATAATAAAGTCTTATTTGATGATTATCAAGGTGCATTCGATGCTGTTCAACATATGATTGATTGCGGTTGTAAGAAAATCATTCATTTTGCAGCCTCCTCAAGTATGGATATAGGAAGGAAAAGAAGACTAGGATATGTAGATGCACTAAAGAAAAATGGTTTAGAAGTTAATGATGCTTTTGTTGTGGAATGCGATACTTATGAGTGTGCATTAAAATCGGCTGAAGATATTTTATATTTATTTCCAGATTTAGATGGAATTTTCGCGGTTAACGATTTAACAGCCATTGGAACCATGAAACAATTGGTAAAGAAAGGCAAGAGAATTCCTGAAGATATTAAAGTAATGGGTTTCTCTAATGAAACCAGTTCGGCAATTTATTCTCCTAGCTTAAGTACTGTAGACCAGCAGGGTGTGCAAATGGGAGAGGAGGCTGCTCGATTACTATTAGACAATATGGATGGAATAAAGCGCTCTGTAACAAAAACGATCTCAGCTAATTTAGTTTTAAGAGAATCTACAGCTACTAAATAATTATTGGATAGTTTTTTTATAGTTTCTCAGGTCTTCCTCAAAATTAAAATTTTGGAAGCATTCAATAATTGAATCATTTTCTGTTATTTCAATTATTTTGTGTGGTCTGCTTAAAATGAAATCGATTAGTTTTAGTTTCTTTTTTTGAATATGATCTAACAGGCTGTCTATTATTTTTTTATGGTAAAAGCCAATCAGTGGATGTAATTTCTCATTTGGAGTTTTAAAAACTAAAACCTCCTCATTGTTATAGTTTTCAATGAGTAAATTTATTAATTCTGTACTTATAAAAGGACTGTCACATGGAAGGATCAGGTTGATTTCACTTTTGATAGAAGATAAAGCAGAAAACAAACCACCCATGGGGCCTATGTTTTTATAAATATCAGCTACAACAGGAATTCCAAATTGTTGATACTCTTTTTGATTTGCGGAAATAATTATATTATTTGAAAATTCTTGGGCAATATTAATGGCGTATTCCACCATAAACCTTCCATTGAATATATAGAGTCCTTTGTCGGATCCAAAACGACTACTTTTTCCACCTGATAATATAATAATGCCAAATTCCATTATTGCAAAAGTAGTATAATAATGGCAAAGCATTTTATTTGAAACTTATATCGCAATTGTCAGCTTATTGTATACAATTTATATCTTTGAATAAAATTTGCAAATAATGCTATTAAAAGAGAAAATACTTCATTTGTCCGAAGAGTTGTTTGAGACTATCGTCAGCTATAGAAATTGGCTTCATCAGCATCCTGAAACGGCTTTTGAGGAGGTTAAAACAGCTAAATATATCTGTGATTTTTTAGATGAACAAGGAATTCAATATAAAAAAGGTATAGCGAAGACAGGTATTACAGGTCTTATAGAAGGAAAGCATCCACAAAAGAAAATAATTGCTTTGAGAGCAGATATGGATGCGTTAGAGATACAAGAAGAAAATCAGGTGCATTATAAATCCTTGAATACGGGAATGATGCATGCTTGTGGTCATGATGCACATATGGCCTCATTAATGGGAACATTGAGTATCCTTAATCAAATAAAAGATGAATTTGAGGGGACAATAAAATTTATTTTTCAACCATCTGAAGAGAAGAACCCTGGTGGTGCAAGTGTTATGATAAAAGAAGGTGTTCTTGAAAATCCTGCGCCAGAGAGTATTTTTGGCCAACATGTATATCCTGATTTAGAAGTTGGGAAGGTTGGATTTAGATCTGGAAAATATATGGCAAGTACAGATGAAATCTATTTAGAAGTAAAAGCTAATGGAGGTCATGGAGGAATGCCTCATCAAATCATTGATACTGTTTTAATCGCATCACATATTATTGTAGCACTTCAGCAGATTAGTAGCCGTAGAGCAAATCCAACGATGCCAACAGTTTTGTCTTTCGGAAAATTTATTGCAGATGGACAAACTAATGTGATCCCTAGCCATGTTCAAATTGCAGGAACCATGCGCACTTTTAATGAAGAATGGCGGCAAGAGATGCACAGAGAAATTGAGCAGATAGCATCCGGAATAGCAAAAAGCATGGGAGGTGAATGTGATGTCAAGATTAGTCACGGTTATCCTTTTGTGGATAATAATGAAGAGTTAACAAGTAGAGCTAAACAATATGCTATAGAACTCTTAGGTGAAGATTTGGTAGTGGATTTAGATATGAGGATGACAGGTGAGGACTTTGGATTTTATTCACAAAAAATAGCTGGTTGTTTTTATCGTTTTGGCACAAAAAATAATAAAACGAGTATTGATTCAAAATTACATACACCAACATTTGATATAGATTCAATATCATTAAAAACAAGTACCGCACTCATGACCTATTTGGCTATTAAAGAGTTACAAAATGTTGCGAATGAAATATAATTATCCTACTTTTACATCTGCTTATTTATAAAAAGGTGTAACCATTTAAATAATCCCCTTTAAAAATTGGATTAGCTGCAGAGTCATGTAAATCAGGTAATTGAATTGAGTATTTTATATGCTGAATTAAAACGTGCTATTTCGCTATAGACAAATTACTTATGATTATCATCGATAGGAACGTAGTTTGAGATAAAATGAACGGAATGCAAGAGGATAAAAAGAAGGTTTTAATTGTTGATGATTCGATAACTAATTTACAAGTTATTGGTAAAATGCTTGAAAAAGAGTTTTTTCAAGTCACTTTTGTAGAGAGTGGATTTGAAGCATTAGCACTATTAAAAGATAATTACTTACCCGATGTTGTTCTTTTAGACATTATGATGCCTGGAATGAGTGGCTTCGATTTTAAAGAAAGAATCAATGAGAATGAGCTTTGGAAAGCTATTCCCATTATTGTGATCAGTGCCTTATATGAACAAAATGATAAATCAAAAGCTTTTGAACTAGGTTGTGTTGATTTTATGGTGAAACCGATTCATAAACTTGAAGTTTTACATAGAATTAATGTTCAATTAAATACAAAGAAACAACAAAGAAAGCTGAATGAAATTAATATAGAACTTCAAGAAGCCAATAAATCACGTGATAAAATATTCTCAATTATTTCTCATGATCTTAGAACATCAATTGGAAATATGAAAAATGTTTTCCGATTTATTCTTGATGGACTTATTGATCCTAAAGAGGATTTCGAACTTTTATCAGATGCTGAAATAGCATCGCGAAATACGTATAATCTTCTTGAGAATTTATTGTTTTGGGCTAAATCACAACAAGGTCAGATAGTTGTACATCCAGAATTGATAAACCTATCTCGATTAATAGCCGGAATAGTTGAGATGGAAAGAGGTTCAATTGTTAGTAAAGAAATTGAACTAATCGAAGCCATTCCTGTTGATGCTTTTGTTTGGTATGACAAAGTCTTACTTTCTATAGTTATTCGAAACCTTTTAGCAAATGCTATAAAATTCACCCACGAAAAAGGAAGAATTACTATTCAAGCTTCAGAAGTTGATCATAAAATTAAACTATCTATCATTGACAATGGTGTTGGAATGTCGGAGAATCAATTGAATAAGATAAGAAGTAAAGAAAGCTTTACATCAATGGGAACCCATAATGAAAAAGGAACTGGGTTGGGATTGATACTTGTTAAGGATTATGTTGAGACCTGTAATGGTCGATTTGAAGTAAGCTCAGTTTTAAACAAGGGGAGTGAATTTAGCATATATATACCAGTTGAAGAGGATTAATGAAATACATAAGTAAATATTTAAAAATATCATTTGTATTAATACTACTTAGTTTCATTTTTGTAGGATCTCTGCAATCTCAAGATGTTGTTACCATCTCATACAAAACTTTACTTGTTAATCAAGGATATGAAAAAAGTGAGGCGGTAAAAGCAGCTAAATATTTAGAGGATAATTGGTTTTGTCTTGATAATAGAGGTGAGCAGATTGATAGTTTGATTTCATTATTTCATACAAATCAGCAAATAAAAGAATATTTTTTAATTCAAAAATGTACCCATTTAAGAGTTACTGCGCAATTTGATAAATCATCACTACTTTTAGATCAATTATTAAATAATAATAGAATTTATTATAAGAGCCTCCTACTTAATTTAAAAGCAGGAAGCTATATACAGAAGCATCAATTTGCTGAAGCGTACAATTTATTGTTATTATCACAAGATGTTGAGGAAGAAACAGATACAGTTGGGATGATATTTAATAGAAGGTTGATTATTAATACATTGAAGAATTATGGTGATCTCTCTATAACTAGCGAATACTATTTTGAAGCTCTTTTGTTAGCGGAAGAATATAATGATAAAAGAATTTTGTCAGCGCTTTTTGGTGTATTTGGTTCCCTTATTATGTTTGAAAATCCAGATTATTCACACGAATTATTAGAAAAATCCTGGAATTTAATGAGAATGGATAAAGGTATGAATAGGTTTAAGGCCGCTTCTGGATATTTGAAATTTCTTGTTTCCTATAATAAATTTAATGAGTTTGATAAAGTCTTTAAAGAAATTAATAAAGATTTGAAAAACTCTTGCTACAATAGTTTAGCTGGTACAATTTATACCTTAAATGCTTTTAAGTTCTCAAAAATGGAACTTTATGATTCTTCTAGAGTTTATAATGAACTGGCATTACAGGCAAGAGAAAACGGCGGAGTAGCGCAATTAATAGGATCTTCACATTTGAATTTAATGCAAAATGCATTGAAACTTAATGAGTTAAAAGTGGCTTATAAGCATTTGAATTTGTCGAAACCATATTTGTTTCAGAATAATTCTGTTAGAAATAAACGGTATTATCTACAGTATAAACTAGATTATTTCTCTCAAGCTATTAATGTTGATTCAATTATAATCGTTCAAGCAAAACTTATAGATTTAAATCAAAAGTTTTATACTGAACAAAATGAAATATATATTGCTCGAATAAATTTAGAACATGAATTGCAAACTAAGCTTAATAATGAAAAACATACAATTGAACTTAATAATCGCAAGGATAAAATCTCGTACTTGTTTGTTATTTCAATCCTACTAATTATTATTATAATTGGTCTAGCATATCTTTTTGTTAACAAATCAAGAAGGTTCAATATTCTTAAGATTCGTTCGAGAATTAGTTTTGCCAGCATCGATGAGTATAAAAAAGAGATCAAACAACTTAAAAATGTGTTCGATAATGCCGTAACAGGTTTTTTTATACTAGATAAGGATTTTAGAATTAGGTATGTAAACAAAAGGGCAGAGGGGATTTTTCAGTCTTTGGAAAAGCAAATATCGTCTCGTTTTTTTTCTGATATGTTCTCTGAAAAGTATACAGAAGGTATTGAATTAGGGTTAGGGAAAGTAACATCAACTCTTCAAAATTATGAACTGCAAGTAAAGCATAGAATTAATGATAATGATTTAATACTGAATTTGTCATTCTCGCCAATGATTATTAATAATGAGTTAGAGTCAATTTTGGTTATTGCATTAGATATTTCGAGCAGAGTAAAAGCCTTAGAATTAGAAAAGAAACAGAGGTTAATTTTACAAACCTTATTTAATTCGATTACAGAATCAATAATTTTATTGGATGGGAAAGGTACGATTGAGTCTATTAATGAAACAGCTGCAAAACGTCTTGGAAAGTCCGTAGAGGAACTTATTGGAGTTAATTATTTTAATCAGTTACCGGAAAATGTTAAAGCTGATCGTGTTCAGAAAGTAAAGAAATCTATCCAAGAGAAAAAGGCAGTTATTTATGATGAAAATATAGATGATTATAATTCACTGGTGTCTATCTACCCTAGTTTTGATAATGATGGAGATGTAAATTATATTGCAGAATTTTCACAGGATGTCACTGAAAGGAGGATGGCTGTCGAACAAATTAATTCATTAAGACAGAAGGTGTTGAGGTCTCAAATGAATCCTCATTTTGTTTTTAATTCTCTTAATGCAATTCAAAGTTATGTTTTGAAAAATGATGCTATAAAAGCTGTAAAGTACTTGAATAGCTTTGCTAAGTTAATTCGAATGATCTTAGATAGTTCAAGATTTGATTATATCAATCTTGAAAAAGAAGTTAGTATATTAGAGTATTATCTAGATTTACAGCAGTTAAGGTTTGGTGATAAATTTTCTTGGTCTTTAGATGTTGATGAAAAAATAGATACTGATGGTACTTTAATTCCGGCTATGTTGGCACAGCCATTTATCGAAAATGCTATTGAACATGGATTACAACACTTAGAAGGAACTGGAGCTGTGAAAATTAGTTTCCAAAGAGAAAAAGAAACTATTGTATTTAAGGTTGTGGACAATGGAATAGGAAGAGAAAAAAGTAAGAAAATAAGTAAAGGTGAAATGTCTGGAAATGAAAGCCTTTCAACAAAATTATTTAAGGAAAGATTATATACTCTTAACAAATATTCAGATAGGAAAATTACCTATGATATAATTGATTTAATTGATGATCAATCCAATGCAAAAGGAACTATGGTTGTTATCAACCTTCCAATTATTTATAGTTCAAATTTAGAATAGTTTCTATACTAACCTCTTATAAACCTGTACACTTCTATTTGGAGAATAAACTTTCATCTTCGGCATGCCATCTACAAATTTTGCTAAGAATGGAGGATTTCCTTGGATTCTATCAAAACCACCAAAATATGGTGCATCCGAATTAAAAATCATTTCATAAGAACCAACTTGAGGAGTCTGAATTTCAAAATTAAACGGACTATGAGTAGGATGGAGGTTGAAAACGAAAACCAAATTATTTCGCTCAAATACTACTACATTGTTCGACTCGTCCAACCAAAGCTCTTTAGCAACACTTGAGTTTAGAATATTATTTTCTTTTGTGAAAGCAATCATGGCCTTGTCAAACTCTGAAATATATTGATATTTGAGTCTATCATTCTTTAATAAGGACCATTGGCGTCGTGCGTATTGATAGCCCCAATTATTTCCTTCCCTAGGAAAGTCAATCCACTCGGGATGGCCAAATTCATTTCCCATAAAATTAAGATAGGCTTCACCACCTAAAGAAATGGTCATCATGCGAATTACATTGTGAAGGTTGATTCCTCTATCTACAATAATATTGGCATCTTCTTTTTGCATGTGGAAATACATCTCTTGGTCCATTAACCTAAATGCGATGGTTTTATCACCTACCAATGCTTGGTCATGTGATTCGGCATAAGCAATGGTTTTTATATTGTAGTTTCTATCGACCATGGTATGATAGAGTTGTTCCATATTCCATTCTACATCGGTTTGCTCTTTTAGCAACTTAATCCAATTATCAGGAATTCCCATGGCCAATCTATAATTGAAGCCTAGGCCTCCATCCTCAATGGGGTGGCATAAGCCTGGTAATCCGCTTACATCTTCTGCAATTGTGATGGCTGCTGGATTTATGCTATGGCAAAGGTCATTGGCCAATTGTAAATAAGTAACTGCGTCAAATTCTACTCCCTGACTAAAATATCCATCTCTATCGCCAAAGTCTACTCCTAAACCATGATGATGATAAAGCATACTTGTTACACCATCAAACCTAAAGCCATCAAATTTGAAATCTTCCATCCAGTAATGAACATTGGAAAGTAGAAATTGTAGAACTTCCGTTTTACCATAGTTAAAAAGCTTTGAATCCCAAGCATCATGATATCCTCTAGGTCCTTCGTGGAAATATTGGTCTTGACTTCCATCAAACTCGTTCAAACCCTCAAATACATTTTTTACTGTATGACTATGCACAATGTCCATAATTACTCGAATGCCCATCCCATGTGCCGCATCTATTAAAGATTTAAGCTCCTCAGGACTTCCGAAACGAGAGGATGGTGCAAAGAAATTACTCACATGATAACCAAAAGAACCATAATAAGGATGCTCAGCAATAGCCATAATCTGTATGGTATTATATCCACATTCTTTGATATAGGGAAGGTTGAATTTCTCAAACTCAGCATAGGTTCCAACATCAGCTTTTTCCTGTGCCATTCCCACATGAGTTTCATAGATAAATAGGCTTTCATTGCTGTCAAATTCAGCTTTGTTTTTCCATTTATAATTTTCGTCTATCCATAATTGACCAGCAAAATCCTTATTCTCTTCATTTTGAACCAAACGATTCATATAGGCTGGAATTCTTGGGGTAATGCCGTTTTCTGTTTGTACAGCTACTTTTATTTTACTTCCATGAATAAGCTTTGGGTTTTCGTTTCTTTTGATTTTAATCTCCCAAATACCATTCTTTTTCAATTTTAAAGGATGAGTGAAATATTCCCAATCGTTGAAATCACCCATTAAAAATAAACCTTTTGCAGCTGGAGCCCATTCTCTATAAATGATGTAGTCCTTGTCTTCTGATAGATGAAAGCCCATATACTGGAAGGCAGAGGCGAAATTTTTCAAGCTTCCGAATTCGGTTTCTATGTTTTTCTTTCTATCAACATATCGTTGGTAACGTTCAAAAACATCTATAGATACAGGTTCTAACCAAGCATCTTCATTAACAATAGGCATTATTTTATAGTCGCTCATAGAAATGGGATTTTAGTGCACTAATTTAAGAAATTAATATTGAGAATACTCTGAAAGGATAAAATTTAATACAATACAGAGTTTGAACAAATCTGGTTTTTCGGTGTGGCCTTAAAATTCAAAAACCTGATAATAATAGGGTTTTAAGTTCACAGAAATTCCTTCATTAATCATAGTGTAATAGGGGAGTCTAATGTTTTCTTTTGTGAAGACATTTTTAAAAACTTGGTCCTTCAGTTTTGTGGTGTCTTTTTGAGCAAACTCCAAGGCATGTCCTGGTATGATTACCTTTTGTTCTAATTCTTTATTTGAGAAGTTTAAAACGAAGAGCAAAACTTTTTTCTTATAACATCTGAAATAAGCAAAAATATGGTTGTGATAAAAATGATGATTGTCTTTATTGGCCCACATTAAATCATAGAATTCTCCATTTGCGATGGTAGGATTGTTGCTGCTCAGTTTCAGTATTTTATGATATTCCTTTTGAAGTAGTTTTTGTTCCGCATTAAGTCCTGAACCTGAATATGCCGATTTTCCTCTCCATTTTTGAATGGTTTCCACATTCCAATAATCGAATATTGTGGTTCTGCCATCATCGCCACTAAATCCTGTTGAGCCTTTTTCTTCTTGTCCAAATTCTTGTCCGAAATAAGTCATGATGGGGCCCGTGTGAATTGTAGCACTGAGCATCATGGCTGAAACAGCTTTTTCTGCTTGTCCAACAAAATCTGGGCTTGTAATCCTTTGTTCGTCGTGGTTTTCTAGAAAGCGGAGCATGTATTTATCCAGTCCTTGAAGACTTTTCCAACTGTCGCTTAAGGTACTTGCTGGTTTTTCTCCTCTTAATACTGCTTTTATTTGGTCGTATAATCCAACTTTATCGTAGAGGTAATCGAATTTCCCTTCTTTGATATAAGCCTCATATAAATGAGGTTGATAAACTTCGCCAATAAATAGAATCTCTGGATTTATAGATTTGATTTGAGGAATCACCCAGGACCAAAATGCCACAGGAACCATTTCTACCATATCGCATCTAAAACCATCTATGCCTTTAGCAGTCCAGTATTTGAGTATTTCGAGCATTCTTTCCCAGGTATTAGGAATGGGAGAGAAGTGTTGCTGATAGTTGTTTTGAACATCGATTCCATAATTGAGTTTTATGGTTTCGTACCAGTCGGTAATTTGAGGATGGGCATGAAAGCAATCATTTCCGCTAAATTTGGCTGGATTCTCAATATATTTCTGGTCTGGACAAAAATCTAGTTTTAATTTTTGACCAGGTAAATAGTAATAGTTGTTTTGTGGATGAAAGCTCTGGTTTATGTCATCATTCTCTCCAAAATCTAGAACTCCTTTTGGCTTGTTTAAACTCTTGTAATCTCGACTCACATGATTGGGAATAAAATCTATAATGGTTTTCATTCCAGCAGATTTTGTCCTTTCTATGAGTTCCTCAAATTCTTTCATTCTTAGAGGAACATTCTCAGCCAAATCAGGATTTACATCATAATAATCGGTGATGGCATAAGGAGAGCCTGCTTTCCCTTTAACTATACATTGGTCTTGAGCTTGGAGTTTCGGATAGTTTGTAGTGGTGGCATGACGAATGATTCCGGTATACCAGATATGATTGATGCCTAGTTTTTTAATTTTTTCTAAAGCCTGAGGAGTGAAATCATTAAACTTTCCGCTTCCATTCTGAAGAATATCGCCGTTGTGAATGGGTTTTCTATTTTGGTTTCCGAAGAGTCTGGGTAAGACTTGGTATATGGAGATTTTTTTAGTCATAGTTTGATTTTTTGCCACTAAGGCTCTAAGGCACAAAGATACAGATTTGGATGTTTTTGATAAGGTCGCTAGCTTAGCTGGAAATGTTTTCCAGCTTTAACCTTTTCGTTCGGGATTGCAAATCCTCCAATCTATATTAACTATGTTAATTCAGATTGTAGAACCACAAATGCTGGTTATTTCGAATTAAAACATATAATTAGAAACTTTTTTATCAAGTGTATTATCCAATTGAGATATTTAAATGTCTGCCAAGCCCTATTTCAATTAATCTTTGAAAAGTTGATATTTGTATATCGCTTTTGCCTCTCTCAATTTTAGAAATATAGCTTTTTTTTGTTCCTGTTTTTGCTGCTAATTCTTCTTGTGTAATTTGGGCTTCAGCACGTGCTTCCTTCAGCATAACCCCAAGTCTAAATGCTAAAGAATCGGCTTCATATTGATCACGTTCATTACAGCCTCTTGCTCCATATTTTTCAGACAACAAATCTTCAAAATTGGTGATGTTTTTCATTTTACTTTCCTCCATACTTTTCCTCCAAATATTCTTTTTTCAATTTCTCTGCAAATTTGATTTCTTTAATAGGTGTTTTTTGAGTTTTCTTCAAAAAGCAGTTTGTCAATACTATGATTTGATCTTTGTCAAAAAAACAAAAATTCTAATAGATTTAAAAGTGGTAATTACTCTTATCTCATATATGCTATTTGTTGAAACCAAGATTTTAAAATACTTTTTAGAAACCCGTTTTTCAAATCGTACTAAATCAAGAACATACTCAATC
>JADGDY010000031.1 GCA_016744655.1 Bacteroidales bacterium
TTCTCAGCTAGGTATTTTGAGAATACATCATGTCGAGCACTTGTTAAACCATTGCTTCCCATTCCCCCATTATATTCTGTCTCGTAAACTGCTTTACCCGAACTACTCAAACCAACAATTACATCACCAGCTTTAATGTTGGCATTGTCAATAATATCGGAGCGTTTCATCCTTGCTGTAACTGTGCTGTCCACAATAATCGTACGAACTAAATCGCCAACATCTGCAGTTTCACCACCGGTTGAATGAATATTGACTCCCCATTTTTTCAATTCTGCTAATAATTCTTCGGAACCATTAATCAAAGCAGAAATCACTTCTCCAGTAATGAGGTTTTTATTCCTTCCAATGGTCGATGATAATAGAATATCATCAGTAGCTCCAACACAAAGTAAATCATCTAAATTCATTACTAAAGCATCCTGAGCAATCCCTTTCCAAACAGAAACATCCCCAGTCTCTTTCCAATACATATATCCTAGAGATGATTTGGTTCCAGCTCCATCGGCATGCATAATGATACAATAGTCCTTATCGTTGGTTAACAAATCGGGGATGACTTTGCAAAATGCTTTAGGAAATAATCCTTTATCAATATTCTTGATAGCCGCATGTACATCTTCTTTGGAAGCTGATACGCCTCTTTGGTTGTATTTTAAATCGCTCATTATTGTTTTATTCGAAAGTGATGCTTCTCTTTTCTTCGTCTACTATTGGGTTTCCAAACTTCTTCAAAGTTACTTCGTTGATGAAGAAAGGATACATGCTACCATGCCATACATAAACGTCAATATTTCTAATAGTTTTGTTTCCTATTCTAAAATCTTTTAGAGTAAAAACAGATTTATGTACAATATTTCCAGTGGAAATGATATCGTCTGGATTTCCTTTAAAATCTTCTTTTTTGATAATACCTTGCTTTAATAGCTCCAATGCAAAATCAACTGAACAAGTTACAAGTTTAGTAAGTGGAGTATAAATAACTTCATTGGTATATCCATTTACAGAGCATTCAAATCTATACATCTGTTTGTCTGGCATCGCAAAGAAAACTCTATTGGTTCTTTCTTTCATTTGCACCCAAACATCACTAGTATCACCTTGTTCGGCTAAAGCACGTTCTTGGTAATCTTTTCCTACAATCTTAAATTCAATTCTACGATTTAAACTATGAGCCGTTTCTTGCTGAGATTTTGGTAATGAATCTATATAAAATTCAGTTAGGGTAATACCTTCTGGGAAGGTAATGCCGTTTTTCTTCACATCAGAAGCTAATCGACGAGACTCTCTTTCTCCATATCCTTTAGCAAATAACCTACCTGGATCAATACCTCTTAGAATTAGATAATTTACAACTGATTCAGCACGTTTTTGAGATAGGATATCATTAGCTTCATCATTACCTCTATTATCTGTATGGGCTCCTAATTCTACCACAACATGTGGGTTGGCATCCATAGTTTCAATTAAGCCTTGTAGACTATCTTCAAACTGAGGTTTTAAATCCCATTTGGCCAAGTCGAAAAGAATTTCAGGTAGTAGAATTGGTTCTTCTGGAATCCTTTGTAATTCCACTTCCATTTGAATATCTTTACTATGGTCTAAGCCAACAGTAGTTTCTTTTAGTACCAATCTAAAATACCCTTCTCTTTCAAAAACCAACTCGTATTCGGTATCTGGGAAAACTTGTTTGGTATTAAAAGTAAAAGTACCATCTTCAAGAGTTTTAACTTGTTTTTCACTACCATCAGAACCTAGTAATAAAACATCTAAACCATCAACAGCTTGGAAGGTATAATCATCTGTTACCAAACCTGAAATAGTATATTCTAAAGGAGGAAGTATGAATGAGTATATATCTGCTCCACCTCTACCTCCAGGTCGACTAGAGGAAACATATCCTGCTTCTTGCTGTTCTGGATCAAAGATGATTCCAAAGTCATCAGCAGCAGAGTTTATAGGGAATCCCATATTGATAGGTTCTTCAGAGATGGTATCGGCATGGAAAAACACTTGATAAATGTCTAATCCACCTAATCTTACATGACCATTTGATGAGAAGTAAAGAGTAGAATCGTCTCTAATAAACGGGAAAACTTCATCGCGCTTAGTGTTTACAAGTGGGCCTAAGTTTGTTGGATATCCAAATGGCTCCATAATGCTTTCTCGTGTAGCTATATATAAATCTTTACCGCCAAATCCTCTTTTAAAATCTGCTGCAAATATTATAGTCTTTTCATCATCACTAATGGCAGGATGACCAACCACATGACTACTGTCACTTCCTAGTTCAACAACTTCAGGATCACCCCAATCTCTGCCAGTACGCTTAGATTGTAAGATTAAACAACCGCAAGGGCGTTTAGGGCTTACAAAACATCGTGTGAAGTACATTCTATTAAATCTGCTATTGAATGTAGATTGTCCTTCATTACCTTTGGTATTGATGATTTCTTGATCTTCAACTAATTCAGGTTTACTCCACTCACCTTTCCTGTCGAGTTTGGCATAAAATATATCGGAGAACTTTTCTCCAGTCCATCCATCCATGTTTTTTCCGAAGGCCTCCTCACGTGAAGAGGTAAAGTATAAGCTTTGATAATTATTGTCTTGGTAACTCGGACTAAAGTCATCAAATTTAGAGTTTATCCTTTTTATATTCTCTAGTGTATAGTTTTTTGGATTTTCTAAAGCTCTGCGCGCAAATTTAATAGAGGCAACAGCTTTTTTTGCTTGAGGGTCGTCGCCAACCAAGGTATCATATATGTCAAATTGTATTTCAGCTTCTTTAAACTCCTCTAGCATTAAGAGAGATTGACCATATCTTAATACGATTTCGGGGTTGTCTTTATAGGCTTTAAGCCTGATTAGTCTTTTGTATTGTGCTTTGGCTCTACGTAGTTCATTAGTTTTACGATAAGCTTCAGCCATTTTAAAGGCAACAGCTAATTTGTCTTCTTTGTTTTTGAGCTTCTTATATCCTTTTTTATAATTATCAGCAGCTACTTGGTAAAGCTGATCTTCATACGCATCATCACCAGCTCTGATGTGTCTGTTTTGAGCATTAAGAATAGGCTGAAATAATAAGCCAATTGAAAGTATGAGTATATATGGTATTTTATTCATTATGGTCACGTTTCTGAATAAACAAAACTTTTTGCAATTTATTGTTTTTCCGATGATTTCACATCATTTTTTAATTCGGCTTTTTCATCTTTGTCTTCTTTTGCTGCTAATTCTTCATTATTTATGTCATCTAAAGTTGACTTCAGTGCTTTATGTGCATTTTCACTAAAAGCATTAGCCGATTGATAAGCTGACTTAAAAGGTTTCTGAACTTCATCAGTCTCTTTATTGATTTCTTTTTTTATATCGTCAGTAGCACTTCTTACATAGCGCATCACCTGTCCGGCCTTTCTGGCAAACTCTGGAATCTTTTTTGGACCAAGAACTATGAGTATCACCAAAAGAATGATAAGAATTTCTCCTCCTCCAAAATCTAAAAATAATAGTGCGCTTGGCATCATTGTTTAAAATGTTTTTGCAAAAATAAAAAAAGTCCCGACAAACAGCCGGGACTTTTTATATATCGTTAGCAATTAGATTATTTTTTCTTTTTGCTATCTGTTTCTGGAACTAATTTATCTCCACCAAGTAAATCGTAAGAGATTGGGCTAGCTGTGAAAAGAGAAGAATAAGTACCAACCATAACTCCTACAAGAAGAGCAAAAGTAAATCCTCTAATGATTTCACCGCCAAAGATAAAGATCGCTAATAATACTAATAAGGTTGTACCAGAAGTATTAATGGTACGAGCTAATGTACTATTTAGAGCGTTATTGATATTATCTTTTAATCCAGTCTTTTTGTGTATTCCAACGAATTCACGAATACGGTCAAAGATAATTACTGTATCGTTGATAGAGTAACCAATGATCGTAAGAATCGCCGCAATGAATGCTTGATCCATTTCCATACTAAATGGTAGTAATCCCCAGAACATAGAGAAGATACCTAAAGTAATAATAGTATCGTGGAAAAGAGCAGCAACACCACCTAAACCATATTGCCATTTCTTAAATCTGATAGCAATATATCCGAAGATAATAATTAATGAGAATATAATAGCCATGAACGCTCCACGGATAATCTCATCAACGATTGTTGGTCCAACTTTCTGAGAACTTAATATACCAACCATTTGCTCACGGTCAGAGTCACCAGCAAATTCTGCATAAGAGATATCATGGCCAATATAGCCTTTTAATGCAGTATATAATTTGTTTTGAATAATTTCATCTACATTGTCGCTATTGTCATCAATTAAATACTGTGTAGTAATTTTAACCTGACTGTCAGCACCGAAAGTTTTAACTTCTGGAGTTTGTTCAAACTCACCAGATAAAGACTCACGAATATCTGTTGTATTCACTGATTGATCGAAACGAACGATATAAGTTCTACCTCCAGCAAAATCAACACCATAACTTAATCCACGAACTCCTAACGAACCAATACTTAATACGATTAGTATACCAGAGATTACGTAAGCAACTTTTCTCTTGGCGATAAAGTCAATCTTAGTATTCTTAAGGAAGTCTTTAGTTGTTTTAGTACTGAACTTAACCACTTGATTTTTGTCTAATAAGTTAGAGAATACCAATCGTGTGATGAAGATAGCAGAGAACAATGAAGCAAAGATACCAATGATTAGAGTAGTTGCGAAACCTTGAATAGGACCGGAACCAAATATATTCAATACGATAGCTGTTAATAATGTAGTAACGTTACCATCAATAATCGCTGAATAAGCATTTTTATAACCATCAGTGATCGCTAAGCGAATTCCTTTACCTAGGTTAACTTCTTCTTTAATACGTTCGAAGATAATTACGTTCGCATCCACAGCCATACCAATTGTTAATACTATACCGGCAATACCAGGAAGTGTTAACACAGCTCCTAAAGAAGCAAGAACACCAAAGATGAATAATAAATTGATGATTAGGGCTAAATCCGCTACCCAACCAGCTCTATTATAGAAGAAGATCATATAAGCTAGAACAAGCATAAAGGCAATTACAAATGACCATAAACCTGAACTAATAGCTTCTTGACCTAAAGAAGGACCAACTACTTCTTCCTGAACAATACGAGCAGGAGCAGGTAGTTTACCAGCTTTAAGAATGTTTGCAATATCTTGAGCTTCGTCTACTGACATTCCACCACCTGAGATAGAAGAACGACCACCAGCGATTTCAGAATTAACATTAGGGAAACTATAAATATAACCATCAAGAGCAATTGCAATTTGACGACCAATATTTTCACCAGTTAATCTTTTCCATGTTAAAGCACCTTCAGCATTCATAGCCATAGAAACTTCAACTTGTCCTGTAGGGCTATAGTCCTGAGAAGCATCAACAATAACATCACCACCTAAAGCAGGTTCGCCATCACGAGAGCTTACTTTAATAGCAACCAAACGGTGAATATCAGAACCTTTTTCTACTGGTTTGATAGTCCACATAAAACGCACATTGTTAGGGAAAATATTTTTCGTTATTTTCAACATGGCATTTACACGAGCTGTATCCTTAATAGAAGCGTAACCAACGCTAGCACCTTTGGCAGGATAAACCTGACCAGATGAAGGATCTTGCTGGAAGTTAGGCTGTAAATATTCATATAAAGGATTGTTCTTGTAGAATTCATTGGCAGCTAAGCCTTCATCAAGAGCTGTTGTGTCTGCTTCAATTTCAGCCATTAAAGAATTGTCTTCTTCATTGTCTGTTGTTTGAGCTTCAGCAGCTTCTTCATTAGCGATAACTTCCTCAGCTACTTCAGTAGCTAATTCTTCAGCTTTTGCATCTGCAACTTTTTCTAAAACATTGTTAGCAGCATTTTTCTCAGTTAACATTTGGTTAGCTTGAGCAAAATATGCAACTACTTCAGAAAATTCCCAAGTTTCCCAGAACTCAAGTTGAGCAGTACCTTGTAAAAGTTTTCTTACACGATCTGGATCTTTAATACCTGGAAGTTCAACTAAAATACGACCTTTTGTTGCTAACTGTTGGATGTTAGGTTGAGAAACACCAAATCTGTTAATACGAGTATTTAAGATGTTAAAAGTACGATCGATGGCTCCATCAATTTCGCTCTCTAAAACAGCAAATACTTCGTCGTTAGTTGAGTTATAATTGACTTTATCTTTTAAATCGATAGTACTAAATACTGTTGCAAGGCTGAAATTTGGATCTGCTTCGTTAATTGATTGACGGAATAGATTCAAGAAAGCATCATCAGTACTTTTTTGTTTTTCACGAGCCATATCAATGGCTTTTCTAAAAGTAACGTTTTTACTCTTACCTGATAAAGCAACAATGATGTCTGGAACAGAAACTTCTAAAGTTACGTTCATACCACCTTTAAGGTCAAGACCTAAGTTGATTTCTCTTTCTTTTACTTCTCTGTAAGTGTATTCTCTTATTAAAATATTGAATACTACCTCGTTTTGTAGAGAATCAAGGTAAAATTTTTCTCTTGCTTTTGAGATAGAATCAATAAGCATCCCTTCTTTCAGGGCGTTCCCGTTTGCTAAAACATTTGCCAGTTCAGTGGTTTCTGGGGCATTTGCGTAATCAACAGCATTACTTTCAGCTTTTCTTGCGAAGAAGGTAAAAGATAACTGGAAAATACAAACTGCGGCAAAAACGATGGCAAATAGACGTATAGCTCCTTTGTTCTGCATGTGTTTAGAGTTTTATTATAATCCTAATTTTTTCAAGGCGCAAAAATAGGATAATATTTCGTCATTAAAAAATTAATTGGAGAAAGAAATTAACAGTGCTTAAAATGAATGAGTTATTTGATTTTAGAGGGCTTGTTTTATGCTTAAATTGACTTTTTTTGCTCATTTTTTCTATTGCTAACCTATGTTCTGTGTATACTAGAAATTTGGGTAAAAAAATGCCGAAATTTGAATATTTCGGCATTAAAAACTCAAAATGATGATGTTAATTTGTGTTTAATTTTAAAGGGATGATTATTATTTCAGTTTTATGATTTTATGCTGGAAACTCTGACTTGGGTATATACATTGAACTATTAAAATTTGGTTTTGATAGTTGTTTTCAATGATGGTTTCTACACTTTTAGTATGATTGTTTTGGTATAATAGATGCCCATTCATATCATAAATTAAAACCTTTTTATCCTTATTCTGAAACTCTCCTGAAGATTTGATATAAATGTTTTTTCCGTATGAATATATTTGTACCATAGAAGAGTTTGCATCCAAATTAAAGGTATTTACTGTTTGGTTGATGTGTAAAAGAAATCTTAAAGATTCATCCTCAATATCCCCTGTAAACTCAATGCTTTCGAAATCATCAATGTGATAGGTTTCTCCAGTAATTAGGTCTTCTAACATCAAATCTTTATCATCGAAGCCTTGTAGTTCAAGTAGTGAAAGTTGATGCAATCCATCACTTCCAGCCATAAAATGAATTGGAATTACTTTGCTTTCTGTAGGTTCTGCAATCATATTGATACTTAATTCTTCATTGTTTTCAATAGTGTAAAGTTGAGGAACTTCTTCGAAATGGAATAGTTTTGAAACATCAATTCCATTATCAAAATCATCAGAAGAATCCCATTGATAACCTAGCCAAATCTCATCTTCTAGGCTATCTTGTTTCACTAGGAATACCAAATAACTCACGTTGCTATTGATTTCATCTTCAGATTTGTAAAACTCGTTTTGTGCATGTCTTCTAGCTGGCTTGGGTATGATAATGGTGGCCTCCTCCGTTCTTGTTTTAATAAAGAATCCTTGCCCCATAGGAATGATACCTTCATCTAGTGATCCATAACCTGAAGTATTTCTATATCTGAATTTTCTCTTTTTGCCATCGTAAACCCAAACACTCCATTCCATATTTGAGACTTCTATATTATCATCGTCCCAATCGATAGCGGAAGCATAAGGGTTGGCAATAAGATTGAAACCTATGTGTTGATGATGGATAGATGGGCTGGAGTTGCTATTTAATATCATGTCTTCATCAAATAGTTCTCCTTGAAAACTTGTTGTAATACTTTGGGAGGCATTAGAACCAATAGAATATAGATAACCAGCTCCATTGATAAGCTCTTGGTTCCCACCATTTATTAATTGGTAAGAAGAGGAGGCTTCATTAAAAGAATAGAGATTAGTATTGGGGTTTCCTCCGAAATCTAATACATCGTTTAGTTCGCCAGTAACAGGAGAACCAATAAAATGACTCAGTCGGTTTTTCATAAACCTATTCACAGTGGCTGGAGCATTTCCGCTTTCTTGAATAAGAGAACCTGTATAGTCAGCTTCTGATTGAATAATGATACCATCAAAAGCATTTTGGTTACTCAATACTCCATCCACTGTTAGCATTCCTTCTATTAGAATGGAGGCGTTGTTAAGTATATGTAAATCATTTTTTACAATGAGGTGGGTACCTTTTTTGAGCTTTACTTTAGCTCCGTTTTTTATCACTCCATCGGCAGAGAGTGAGCTCCAAAAGAGGAGCAGACTCAAGACCAGGAGATATTTAGTTTTGTTTTTCATGATTGCTCCTTTTTAGTAGTTTAAAGTAGTATATTCATATTCTAAAGTTAATGTTAATAAACTAAATAATGTATTATAATATCCTGTTTCTTTGACCATAAGACCATATATATCCATATAATAAACATATTCATTGTCGATAGTGGCACCACTTAGTCCATCAGATGAGTATGAATGCAAATCAACAGTATTAAACGTGTAATTTGCAGATATTAATTCGTCGCCTTCCCCGATGATGTCCATTGGCAATTTTTTCATTATTTTCATATCAATAGTGGTTCCTATATTTGAAGCAAATCCTATTGTCATTTTCTTTATTGTAACACCTTGAGGAAGCTTAATAGGGGCATATAATCTAAAATAGAGGTATTCTTCCATTGTTTTAATGGTAATTGCTCCTGGACCATAATCAGCATATGTCATATATGGATCTATCGCTAGAGTATGCACAAAATCTAAACCACTAATTTGTAATTTCCCTGTTCTTGTATTTTCATACATAAGATTTTTGCCATCACTTAGCACAATGTCCTCATTTGCTGAGATTACTACATTGGTTTCAAAAGTTGTATTGTTTACTTTTATGTTGTCGTTATTCACGCTGAACTCACCATTTACTTTTAGCTTGTCTTCTTCGAAATCTCCATAAATTAAAGGATTATAAGTGTCGCTATTGTCAATATATAGTTTGTTGCTACCTGTTTCAGAATAACCAGCTTTATGACCTAGAAATAGATTACCATAAGAATGAGCGCCATAAGAGCCATAACCTGCTTCATAACCAAGAACTGTATTATTATAACCTGTACTATTAAAATAGAGTGCTCCTGATCCAATGGCCGTGTTTCTGTCTCCTGTAGTATTGAATTCCATACTGTTACTACCAAAAGCTGAGTTGCCATTACCTGTTTGGCTATACAGTAAGGCTGAATTACCGAATGCAGCATTTGCCGAGCCATTAACATTGGAGTTTAAGGCTGATACTCCAGTTGCTGTATTGAAGTTTCCTCCATCATCCGAAGGAGCAGTGCTTCCTAAAAACAAACTGGTATTTCCTTTTTTTGCATCTGATAAATCGTCAATAGAGCTAGCTCCGGCTGAATTAATCTCCCAGCTTGCGTTTCCTTCTGAGTCTGATGTTAAGACTTTACCATTAGCAGGGGTTCCTCCTTCAATTTTTAAGCTTCCTGATATGTTTAAATCACCATTGATGTCTACGTAATCTGTATTAAAGTCACCACCAATAAGAGGAATCTCTGATGTGGAGTTTTCAATATGTAATTTATTGCTTTCTGTTTCGCTATAACCAGCACCAGCGCCAATAAAAATACTACCACTGATGTTATCGGAAGTTCCTCCTCCTGCTGCATTACCAATTATTGTATTATTACTTCCTGTTTGGTTTTGCATCAAGGCCAAATTACCAAATGCCACGTTTCTTGTTCCTGTGGTATTGCCATTCAATGCGCCTTTACCAAAAGCTGCATTATCGAAACCTGTGGTATTAGAATATAATGCTGCATATCCGAAAGCATGATTAGCTTGGCCTGTATTATTGTAAAGCGCTTCCTGTCCTAAGCCTGTGCTATATGTATTAGACATGTCATTCTCCCCGGCGTTATTTCCAATGTATAGGGTTTCGCCATTGGTTTTGGCATCACTTAAATCATTAATGCTTTGTGCTCCATTTGCAGCTTCCCAACTGGCTTGACCGTTTTCATCAGAAACCAATACTTTTCCTAATCCTGGGTTTCCACCTGTGATAGCTAGTGTTCCATTAATGACTACTTCATCTGTATTAAAATCACCTCCAATTAAAGGTGTTGAGGAGTTCGTGTTTTCGATATATAGCTTGCTGCTTTCTGTTTCATAATATC
The DNA here is from genome assembly GCA_016744655.1 of Bacteroidales bacterium. Lineage (GTDB taxonomy): Bacteria > Bacteroidota > Bacteroidia > Bacteroidales > UBA12170 > UBA12170. Next base: position 10,483 of record JADGDY010000031.1, read on the forward strand.
CAGCTTGATAACCTATTAACACATTACCCATAGTATTATATGTCTCGGAACCTTGTCCGGCTTGATAACCTATAGCGGTATTATAATCTCCTAAATTATTATATAAGGAATAACTACCTATGGTGGTGTTATGATTTCCATCCAAGTTTTGTTGTAAAGCACCAGTGCCTATAGCGGTATTATTGTTTCCAGTTATGCTGTTTTCAAGAGTACTTGTTCCAAAAGCAATATTGCTAAATCCAGAAGTATTATTCATTAATGAATTCTGACCTAAGGCAGTATTATAATTATCACCACTATTGTTTTGGCCTGAGTTTTCACCAATAAACACATTTGTATTTGATGTTTTTGCATCTTCAAGATCGTTTATTTCTTGCACACCGGAGGCTTCAGAATATTGCCAAGAAGCCAAACCATTAGCGTCAGAAACTAATATTTTACCTTCGCCAGGATTCCCACCCATGATACGGATTTGCTCATTCAGGCTTAAGTTTTTATTGATGACTGCGCTATCGTTTACTTTAAGAACATTATTGATAGTTACATTATTACTCACATTCAAATTTTGATTGATATTGACACTACTTAAAGCATTGATATCCTCATAGGAGCTTAGGCCCTCAGTTATAATGAGTTCACCATTGATTTTGACTTCATCTGTTTCAAAATCTCCACCTATCAGAGGGGTAGGTGAATCTGAATTCTCAATATAGAGTTTATTACTACCCTCCTCGTCTTTACCAGCTTCATAGCCTATAAATATATTGCCTTCGCTAGTTTGTCCTGCATTTTGTCCTGCATTAGTACCTATTGCCGTATTCTTGTTTCCCGATGTTTGCATTAAAAGGGCTCTGCTACCTATAGCAACATTATCGTTTCCTGTGTTATTGATGGCAAGTGCGGTAAATCCTAAAGCAGTATTATTTAGGCCACTTGTGTTTGATGCTAATGAAGATGAGCCAATGGCCGTATTTTCACTTCCGGTTTCATTAAATGATAATGTTCCAAATCCGATGGCGGTATTTCCTTCTCCAAGCACATTATGTTTTAGACTCAACTGACCTATTCCAGTATTATAATCTTCTGTATTTCCTGATATTCCTGCCTCTTCACCAAGAAATAAACTATTGCTACCTGTTCTCGAGTCACTTAGCTCGTTAAGCTCATTTACTCCTGCTGGTATAGTTACCCAAGAAGCAATTCCTTCATTGTCGGTAGTTAATACTTTGCCCTCCTCTGGGTTTCCACCAGTAATTTGTAAGGTCCCATTTACTTTAAGGTGGTCATCTAAGAAATCACCATGAATGAGTGGAGTATCTGTGGCACCATTATCAATTATCAATTGATGACTTTCTGTATTTCCTGAGCCCGCTTCATTTCCAATAAATATATTTCCTGAGGCATTAGAGGGTTCTGCAGTGTAGCCTGCAAAATACCCAATAGCAACATTGGCATGGGATTCTTCATGGTGTCTCATGGCGCCAACTCCTAGCGTTACATTGCTGTTTCCGGTAATATGCTCTCCAGATAAATTGCCTATAAATACGCTGGTACCATTTGTTCTGGCATCTAATAGGTCATTTAAAGCACTCACAATTGCTCCCGTCATTACTTCCCATTGATTGGTAGCTGTACTGTAAAACCAAAAGCTGCTATTGTCTAAGTCATAAACCATCAATCCGTTTGCTGGATTTGAAATAGCTTCTCTATCTGCCGTATTCATGCTGGGGATTAATAATCCTTTATCTGTACTTGAAACATCAAGCATAGCTGATTCGTGAGGGTCGTTTCCTTCAGTATTGATAGAAACTTGTGCTTGGCTTAAAGATATAGAGCCAAGGAATAATATTAAAATTAGTAATCTTGTTTTCATTTTGTTCAATTTTGAGTTTTTATAAAAATTTGTTTTTAAATTAGAATCTGTTTTTTCCAGGAGAAATCTAGCTCTTCAAAATGGATTGAGTACTGTCCGTTTGGTAATTCAATTTCTCGTGAGAGATAGTTGGTTTGTTCCATTTTAAATTGAGCCAATATTCTTTCCTCTTGGTCAAGAATGCTGACAATCCCTTCTTTTACTATTTCTGCTGTTTGTAAAAACAGGATATTATTTCTGGTATGAGTGAGAATGTGTTGCATATTGTTTCCTAGTTTTTGGCAAATGTATTGGTGCAAGATGCTGCTGAGAAATTTTTCGGGTAGATGATAGGTAGATTGACCTGTTTATTTAGGTATAAATAAGGTAGAAAATGATGTTTTAATAATTTCGTAAGGTGCAGTATTTGAGGGTTCTATGTTTTGTAAGCCTGTTTTTTTATTTTCGAGTTTTTAATCTGGATTGTCTAAATTAAATATACCTATATTTGAAGAGTAGAAAAAAGATTTAAGTGTGTTCCTATGAAGAAAATCATTTCGCTTGTCCTTATATTTTCCTTGATACTGGTCATCTCGCTGTTTGCAGAAGATATTATAATTCCAGATAGTATTCAACAAAAGATTCAGAATATTGACAAAGCCCAGAGGTTTGATTACCTCTGCAAAGCTTCAAAAGAATGGCGAAGTAGAAATGGTGATCTCTCCTTGATTTATGCACAATTAGCCTTTGAAGAATCCACAATACAGTCTAAAGCAGAATATAAAACAGATGCGCTTTTATTATTGGGATATGCATATACATACTTGGGTGAGCATGATACTGCTATATATATAGGTTCTCAGGCATTGTCTAATTATAAAGAAGATGATGATATTATACGATGCAAATTATTATTAGCTTCTGCTTTGAATGGGACAGCCGAATACCATCAATCTATTGAGTACTCTGATGAGGTGATAAAATATTATGAGAAAAATAATGATTCAGTGAGTATTTATGAAGCTTTATCTATTTTTGCTATTTCACAAAATTTTTTAGGTGATTATCCATCTGCAATTCATCATCATCAAAGAGCACTATTAATAGGAGAGAAAAGCCACGATACCATAAAAATGATAGCTCAATATACTAAAATTGGAAGGCTGTATATGGATATGGAGAATTATTCGTCCGCTCGCGAATATTACTTTAAAGCATATAATCTGGCTAATAATTTCACTAAAAATCCTGTGTACAAAACGCTCATTTCTTATCTGGGTGGCTATTACACAAGAATGCATATATATGATTCGGCTGAAATGTTTTACCGGAAGTCAATGAGAACGACTATGGAAATAGGCAAAAAAGATGATATCGCAGGAGCCTATATGAATTTAGGTAATTTACTCTGTAGACAAGGCAAATTTGAAGTTGGGAAACCTAATTTTGACACTGCGCTAATGATGTTTACAGAGCTTAAACTAGAACAATATATTGCGAAAGTTTATAATTCATATGCTACTATGTACGGAGTTAGAGGGAAATATGATTCTAGTTTGTATTATGCAAAAAAAGCATTAGAAATATCTTATAAAAATAAAAATGCACATAGTATACGTAGCAATTTGTACAGAATAGCTTCTGCTTATGATAAGCTTAAAGATTATAAAAGCAGCTTAAAATATGCCAAGAAATTTATCTTTTTTAATGACAGTTTGGTTAGCGTTGAAAATAGAGCGATAGTAGCAGAGCTAGAAACCAAATATGAATCTGCAAAAAAAGAGAAAGATATACTGGCCCTAACTGCTGAAAAAGAAACTCAAAAGAGTAGGGAGCTTATACTATGGATTACATTTTTTGCCATTTTTGTGATATTATTAATTCTGGTATTTTCCATTATTCAGAAGAGAAAAAAAGATAAAGTTATATCTCGTCAAGAACAACTTGTTTTAAAAAAGGAAAAAGAACTAACAGAATCTGAGCTAGAGAAAAGTAAATTACAAGAACAAGAACTAAGAAACGAAATACAATATAAAAGTAAACAGCTGACAACTCATGCACTTAATATGATGCAGAAAAATATTTTTATGCAAGAATTACAAGATGAACTTATTGTTTTAAATAAAACAGCTTCAACAGAGAATAAAAGTGCTTTCCGAAGGTTAAAAATGCTGATTAAGAAGAATCTACGATCAGATAAAGATTGGGGTTTGTTCAAATTATACTTTGAGGATGTTAATAAGAACTTCTATGATGATTTAACAAAAATGGCAAAGGATTTAACACCGAATGATTTGAAACTCTGTGCCCTCCTTAAGCTAAATATGAATATTAAAGAATCGGCATCTGTTCTTAATATAGAGCCTGCAAGTGTAAAAACGGCTCGATATAAATTGAGGAAAAAATTCGCATTGCAACCTGAAGATGATTTGGTAGAATTTATCAGAAAGATTGGATAATCATACCAATTTGAAAACTTAATGTTATAACAAAGAACAAATTATTGTTGACTTTCATTAAAAGCCTTAATAATTTCCTCTGGTGATTTCCCTAAATTATTTAAAGATACTTGAGCATCATTAGCAAAAGAATGATCGGGATATTTTCCCAAGAAAAGCTGGTAATTTTCTTGGGCTTTATCCATTTCATTTAAATAATTTTCGTAGGTGAAAGCTTTTAAAAATAAAGCTTGAGGTGCCTTTTCATAATTTGGATATTCTTTGATAACTCTATCGAAAAGCCTGATAGTATTTTTAGAATGAAAAACATTTATACTTATATCTGCTGCCTTAAAAAGATATTCAGGGCTTTTTTCATCTTCAGGGTAGGTATCCACAAACTTCACATAATATTGGATCATGTTAGCTGCTTCTTTTTTATCTATCACGCCCATTTTCTCCTCAAATAATTGTTTTTCCAATTCTGAAATTTGAGATGTTAATTGATCGTACTCACTTTGTTGACAAGAGCTAAATACGGCAACTAATAAAAGAATGCTGAAAAAATATTTAATATGTTTAGTTATCATTGGTGTGGTTTTATGTTTATGATTTTTACTCGGTACAAAATTAGAAAACTGGTGGTTTTTTGCAATAAAACTTTAAGTCATTTTAATCATCTATACTTTATTAGAAAAACCTGTTGAAAAAAACGGCTTTACTTAGATACATATTGTAGCTTTTTTATTAATTTTACCTTTTTTAAAATTAGATATTAAACGATACATATATGAAATTTATTGTCAACAGTATAAACTTGTTAAAGAGTGTTCAAGCTTTAGGTGGAGTCTTAAATTCAAAGAATACACTTCCTATTTTAGATAATTTCTTATTTGAATTAAAAGGAAATACCCTCGCTATTACTGCTAGTGATTTGGAAACCATTATGACTGTTGATCTTGAGTTAGAGATGGCAGAAGACGACGGACAAGTTGCTGTTCCTGCTCGTTTGCTTATTGATATGTTAAAAGCATTTTCAAATGTTCCTATTACATTTACTATTGATGCTGAGCACAAAATAGAGTTGGCTGCTGGCGATGGTAAATATAATTTATCAGGTTATAATGCTGAAGAATTTCCAAAACTTCCTGAAATGGGAGAGGCTGTTAGCGTAGAAATGGAATCTTCTATGATGGTGAATGCCATTAATAAAACACTATTTGCTACTGGAAACGATGAACTTCGTCCGGTAATGGCAGGTGTATTTTGTGACCTACACGATAATGATATCACTTTTGTAGCTACTGATGCTCATAAATTGGTTAGATATCGTAGAACAAATGTGGAGCCAGGTTCTCAAGTAAGCTTCATTCTTCCAAAGAAACCATTAAACCTATTAAAGAATACTTTAGGTAACGATGATTCTCCAGTAAAAGTAGAATATACGGAGAAGAACACCATTTTTACTTTTGACAATGTTAAATTGGTTTGTAAATTAGTTGATGGAAGATATCCAAACTACGAAGCCGTTATTCCTAAGGAAAATCCAAATGTATTAACAGTGGATAGAATGGCTTTCTTAAATGTGATTCGTCGTGTATCTATTTTCGCTAATAAATCTACTCACCAGATTAGATTAAAAATCACAGGACAAGAATTATTACTTTCAGCCGAAGATTTAGATTATAGCAATGCTGCGCAAGAAAGATTAAGCTGTAATTATAATGGTGAAGATATGGACATCGGATTCAATTCTCGTTTCCTATTAGAAATGTTGAACAATTTAGATTCTACGGAAGTAAGTGTTCATATGTCGCAGCCAAATAGAGCAGGTTTAATCATCCCAGATAGTAATGACGAAAACGAAGATATTTTAATGTTGATTATGCCAGTCATGTTGAATAACTAAAGGTAAATCATACTCTATGATATTGAAGCCCTTGCTTAACTGCTTGGGCTTTTTTTATGGGCTAACTTAGCTCTTTGGAATATAGATTTTGGTATTTATGCACAGCTCAGAGAGCTGTATTACTACGAGTAACGTAACTCTCCCGAGTTGCGTTTATGGTATTCGTTGCACAACACGGAGAACTATCATACTTGTTTCATGACTACAATTTCTGAGATTTAGTATTAAAACTAAAAAGTTTAGTATTAAAAACTTGATATATAAGCTTATAGATGCTAGTGAATTGCGAAATAATTCTTTAATTTCTGACTAAAACATCCTGTAAAGTCGAACATTTCTCTAATTTAGCGGAACATTTATGAACGATTAAACCAATAAGTGATGAGAAAAATTAGTCTTCTTTTTTTAGTGATTTTTACTGTAAATATCTCTTTTGCTCAAACGGATTATACCCAATATGTAAACCCATTAATAGGTACTAAGAATATGGGCCATACTTTTCCGGGAGCAACTGTCCCTTTTGGAATGGTACAATTGAGTCCAGAGACCAATCAACAATCCATGCACAAGGAGGATGGTTCTTATAATAAAGACACCTATAGATATTGCTCCGGTTATCAATATGAAGATTCTACTATTTTTGGTTTTGCTCACACGCATATGAGTGGAACAGGTCATGCCGACTTGGGAGATTTACTGGTTATGCCCACAGTTGGAGAACTGACCTTAGAGCCTGGAGAAGCAACGGAACCGGGAAGTGGTTATTTTTCTCGTTTTACTCACGATACTGAAAAAGCAGAACCTGGATATTATGCTGTAAACCTTGAAGATTACAATGTGCTTGCTGAAATGACCTCCTCCGAGCGTGTGGGATTTCATCGCTATACTTTCCCCGAAACTCAAGAGGCTCATATCATCCTCGATATGGTTTATAATATTTATCATTATGATGAAAAAAATGTTTGGACTTTCATTCGAGTAGAAAACGATTCCTTAATTACGGGTTATCGACAAACCAATGGTTGGGCCAGAACCAAGCTGGTTTATTTTGCCATGGAATTCTCTAAACCTTTCAAAAGCTATGGCCAGAAAAGATATGAGGATGTAAAATATAATGGATTTTACAGGAAGTTTAATGAGGAAAGAAATTTCCCAGAAATGGCAGGGAAAGACATTAGAGCTTACTTCGATTTTGATATGGAAGAAGGAGAGGAGCTCCAGGTAAAAATGGCTTTGTCTTCGGTGAGTACTGCAGGAGCGATAAAAAACATGCAAGCAGAGATTCCTCATTGGGATTTCGAACAAGTGAAACAAGAAGCACAAGAAAAGTGGAATAAGGAGTTGTCAAAAGTGAAAGTAGAAATGAGCACACAAGCTCAAATGGAGACTTTTTATACTGCCCTTTATCATACTTTCCTCAGTCCTATAATTTATGAAGATGTGGACGGACAGTATCGCGGCTTAGACCAAAATATTCATCAGTCAGAGGGTTTTACCAATTATACCATCTTCTCTCTTTGGGATACCTATAGAGCATTGCATCCTCTATTTAACCTGTTACAGCCCAGTAGAAATAACGATATGGTTCATTCTCTCTTGGCGCATCACGACCAAAGTGTACATAAAATGTTGCCGGTTTGGAGTCATTATGCCAATGAGAATTGGTGTATGGTGGGTTACCATGCTGTTTCTGTAATAGCCGATGCTGTGGCCAAAGAAACCACTGATGTGGATTTAAATAGAGCGATTGATGCCTGCGTGAATTCTGCACAACTCAGTTATTACGATGGTTTGGAAAGCTATATGAATCTTGGATATGTGGCGGAGGATTTAAGTGGCTCTTCGGTTTCCAAAACCTTAGAATATGCCTATGATGATTGGTGTATTGCTCAAATGGCTCAAAAAGCTCACAATAACTTGATCTACGAAGAGTTCAATAATCGAGCGACTTATTATTTGAATGTATTCGATTCTGTTTCTAATTATATGCGACCAAAATTATCCAATGGGAAATGGCGCAAAGATTTCGACCCTCTAGATACGCATGGACAAGGTTTTATTGAAGGAAATGCTTGGAATTATGGTTTGTATGTTCCTCAAGATGTAGATAAAATGATTGCATTGATGGGAGGGAAAGATGAGTTTAGCCATCACTTAGACATGATTTTTACTACTCCAATTGAAGATAGATTTATAGAAAAAAATGAAGACATTACTAGGGATGGGATTATTGGGAATTATGTTCATGGAAACGAGCCAGGACATCACATTCCTTACCTTTATAATTGGACCAACGATGCATGGAAAACCCAAGAAAGAGTGAGGATGATTTTGGATGAAATGTATACCAATGATGTGGATGGGCTTTGTGGAAATGATGATGCTGGCCAAATGAGCGCTTGGTATATTTTTAGTTCCATGGGTTTTTATCCTGTTTTACCTGGTTCTCCATATTATGCATTAGGAAGCCCTTTGGTAAATTCAGCAAAAATAGAATTGGAGAATGGAAAGCAAATTGAAATCATTTGCCACAAACAATCAGAGAACCATGTTTTTGTAAAAAAAGTTCTATGGAATGGCCAAGAGCTTTCTAATTATACTTTGAATCATTTGGATTTGGTAAAAGGTGGTAAGTTGGAGTTCTTTATGTCTAAGAAATATTAATAATATGGGAGTGTAATCTGTTACTTCATTTGAATTCTATAGATTTCTAAAAAGAGCTTGTCTGAATAGTTCTTTAATAATGAATTCAATGCCTAATTGCTATACTTTATATCGAATAAAATCAGCCTACCTTTATGGTAAGGGGCAAAGCTGATTTTTTGATAATTAGATTAAACCCTCATTTTCTATTGTAATGAAATACTACTCTCCTCTGTTTTTTTGAAAAGAGCATTAAATCCCAAATTCAATTATATTTCCCGTCCGAAATCGAACATCAGTGTTCAGAACAGAACAACAAAAACTATATCATTTTCAGACTGTTAATTTATATTAAACTTAAAATTCATGTGATTTTGTGAGAATAATATTCTAAATTTGAAGATTCGTAAAATCAATATTTAAATCAATATAAAAGATGAGTAGACAGTCTATTATCACTCTTGTTGCAATAGTTTTTTTTGGTGCTATTGCTTTTTTAGCAATGAATTATTTTGCTAGTCATAAAGAAGAGACCAAGCCGCCTAAAACTGAAAAACCATTACCACAAGTAAAAACAGAAAAGGTAAGCTACAGCAATGCCAAAGTTGATGTAGAGGAAACTGGACGATTAATGTCAACCGGAAGAGTAGATTTAATTACCGAAGTAAATGGTAGAATGCTAGATGGAGATGTTCCTATGTTAACAGGGCAATCCTTTAAAAAAGGCGATGTATTATTAAGGATATTCAATGAGGAGGCTAAATTATCACTTCAGGCTTCTAAAAGTAGATTCCTCAGTAGTATTGCGAATGTTCTACCCGATTTAAAATACGATTATCCAGATAATTATAATAGCTGGTTAGATTTTTTCAATGCCATTAAAATCAATAGTCCACTACCTGAGTTTCCTGAGGTAAAATCAGAGAACGAGAAAATTTACCTAGCTGGTAAGGGGATTTTAAACGATTATTTTAGCATTCAAAGCACAGAAATTACATTCCAAAAATATACAATTTATGCGCCATTTGATGGTGCTTTTGCTAGTGTGAGCCTAGAAGTAGGTTCCATCGCAAGTCCCGGAAGTAGAGTGGCCAAAATGATACGTACTGATATCTTGGAATTACAAGTTCCTTTAAATATGAATGAGGTTCCTTTCGTGAAAAAAGGAAATTCGGTACAAGTAGAGTATCAAGGCAAATTCACAAGTGGAAAAGTAAACCGTGTATCTAGTTTTGTGGATGCAGGGAGTCAATCGGTGATGGTTTATGTTGATTTAAAAAACACGTCAAAATTTCCTCTTTACGAAGGAATGTATATGAAAGCTCAGTTTGCAGAAACAGAATTAAGCGATGTGATGGAAATTCCTCGTGCTGCTCTTTTTAACTTCGATGAAGTATTTGTTGTTATTGATGGCAAATTATCAAAGCGAAGAGTACAAATTGCTAAAACTGATGAATATTCAACTTATATCAGTGGATTAGAACTAGGAACGGATTTGGTTATCGAATCATTAATTAATGCTTCAGACCAAATGCCAGTTAAAATCGCCAAATAACAAAACAGCACATGAGAAATTTAGTTAGCACCTTTGTAAAATATCCATTTTACGCCAACTTAATGATAGTCATTTTGGTGATATCAGGCTTGTTTTCTTTATCAAATATGAAGAAATCATTCTTCCCAGAGAGAAGCACCACCACCATCAATGTTCAGGTTTTTTATCCTGGAGCATCCCCAAAAGAGATGGAGGAGGGTATCACTACAAGAGTGGAAGAATCTTTAAGAGGTTTGGTGGGTATAAAAGAGATTACAAGTTCATCTTCAGAGAACTTTGCCTCAGTAAGAATAGAAACCACAGGTAAATATGATATTGACCTCACTTTAGCAGAAATTAAAAATGCAGTGGATGGAATTTCTTCCTTCCCAGTAGATGCCGAAAAACCCATTGTATTTAAACAAAGAGCTGTTACATCGGCTGGTTTTATTGGCTTAAGTGGTGATGTAGACCAAATCAGCTTAAAGAGAATGGCCAATGAAATTGAAAATGATTTCTATGGCTCAGGCATCATATCGCAGCTTAATGTAAATGGTTTGCCTCCTCTCGAAATCGCGGTGGAGGTATCTCAAGAAAACCTTCGTAGATATAATCTAAGTATTTCTGAAATTTCTTCAGCCATAAGAAGCAATAACTTAGATATTAGTGGAGGTTTGATTAGAAACGATAATGAAGAAATCCTTATTCGCTCAAGATATCGCTCTGTTGAACCTGATGTAATAGCCGATTTGGTTATACGGTCCAATAGCGATGGCAGTAATTTGAAAATTAGAGATGTGGGAACGGTAAAGCTTCAATTTGCTGAAACCCCAAACCTTTCACTTCAAAATGGAAAACCTTCTGTGAGTTTTCAAATCAATAAGCTTGGGGAAGAAGATTTAGATGAAATTTCAGAATATCTACATGCTTATGTTGCCGACTTCAATAGCGTTCATGAGAATGTGAAAATGGAATTCACCTACGATTTTCTCACTATGTTGAAGAGTCGTTTGAACTTGCTTTATTCCAATGGTGGTGTAGGGCTATTGTTGGTTCTCCTTTCACTAGGATTGTTCTTGAATTTGAGATTGTCGTTTTGGGTAGCCTTTGGTATTCCAGCTTCATTCCTTGGAATGTTTGTTTTTGCTGCAGCCATGGGAATCACCATCAATATGATTTCCCTTTTCGGTATGATTCTGGTCATCGGTATTCTGGTGGATGATGGAATTGTGATTGCAGAAAATATTTACTCACACTTTGAAGCCGGAAAGACTCCAATGCGAGCCGCTGTAGACGGAACCATGGAAGTAATGCCAGCTATTTTAACATCCGTAACTACAACTATTGTAGCCTTCTCTCCTTTATTGCTTTTAACAGGGCAAATGGAAATGATGTACGAAATGGCATTCGTAGTGACGGTGAGTTTAGGAGTTTCATTATTCGAAGCTTTCTTTGTTTTGCCAGCCCATTTAGGTTCTCCTAAAGTATTGAAAAGAAAAGAGCGGAGGTCGAAGTTTACCATCCGACCACAATTGGAGAAATTTATCGATTTCATGCGTTACAAATTATATGGTAGAGCATTAAAATTGGTGATTCAATATAAATACGTTGTTGTTTTTACTCCCGTATTTTTCATTATGATAACTGTCGGTTTATTAAGTGGAGGATTTATTAAATATACCTTTTTCCCAGCCATGGAATTCGACCAAATTACAGTAAACTTAGCCTATAAGCCAGGAAGTGGTGAAAAGAGAACCGTTGAAACCTTGAAAATGGTAGAGAATAAGGTTTGGGAAGTGAATAAAGCAGTGATGGAAGAATTTAATGATACTGCCTCATTTGTTGATTTTACTTTTGTTGGATTAGGTTCTGCTTTTGATGGAACAGAATCAGGAGCTCATGCTGGTAATTTGTTTATCACCATGAGAGATATGGAAGGAAGTCCAATTAAAACCACTGAAATAGCTAAGAGAATTGGTGAAGCCATTGGTGATATTCCAGAAATTGAGAAGTTTACTGTAGGTGGAAGAAACCGTTGGGGTTCTCCTGTTTCTATTAGTCTTTTAGGTAAAGATTTAGAAGAATTAGGACATGCCAAAGAATTCTTAATGCAGCGATTAAATGAAATCACTGACTTGAAAGATGTAACTGAAAACAATTCCGTGGGTAAAAGAGAGGTTCGTTTAGAATTAAAACCTAAAGCTTATCTTCTCGGATTAAATAGAGCACAAATAGCTTCACAGGTTCGTCAAGGATTTTATGGTGACCAAGCCCAGAGACTACAAATAGGTAGAGATGAAGTTAGAGTTTGGGTGAGATATCCAAAGTCTGATAGATTGAACCTTAGTCAGCTGGATTATATGAAGATAAAAACTCCTGCAGGAGAATATCCACTCAACGAATTGGCTTACTATAATATTGAAAGAGGACCAGTAAGTATTAAGCATTATAATGGTGCTCGCGAAATTAGGATAGATGCTGATTTGGCTGATTTCTACGCGCCTGTTCCTCCTATTTTGGCTCGTATTAACGAAACTATTATTCCAGAATTGGAACAGAAATATAGAGGAGTGAAAATTGAATATCAAGGTCAGCAAAGAGACAGTAACGATGCTACCAACGAGATGGGAAAATATTTTGGTGTGGCCTTTATGATTATGATTTTCCTAATTATGATTCACTTTAAATCATTTACTCAAGGTATTATTGTGTTGATGATGATTCCATTAGGTTGGTTAGGAGCAGTTTGGGGACACGGAATAGAAGGATTCCCAGTGTCAATGCTTTCAGCTTGGGGAATGGTTGCCCTGTCGGGGGTTATTATCAACGATGCGGTGGTATTCTTGGCTAAATATAACAGTCTTCTACTCGAAGGATTCAAGGTGAAAGAAGCCGTTTATAAAGCAGGGACAGCTCGTTTTAGAGCCATCCTCTTAACTACCGTTACTACGGTTGCTGGTTTATATCCTTTGATTTTAGAGAAGAGTTTCCAAGCCCAATTCCTTATCCCTATGGCTATTTCTTTGGCATTTGGAGTATTATTCGGAACCACATTTATTTTGATGTTCTTCCCAAGTTTAATTTTAGTATTAAACGATGTGAAGAAATTATACACAGGAATGAAAAGATGGATTTGGCCTAGAACTGAAATTAAAGATGGCGAATTAGTAGTTCTTCCTTTTGAATGGCCTACTGCAGAAGAAGTGGAACCCATTATTCGTGATAGTAAAAGAGTTATCCAATAATAAAGAGTTAGAAAAATGAGAATATTAAAATATATAAGTGTATTGGTGCTATTATTGATTTTTACTGGTCAATTGAAGGCACAAGAAATTTCTCCACTTACTCTTGAGGAGGCTGTAACTATAGCTTTGGAGAAAAACTTCGAAATCCAGATTAGCAATAAGAATGTGGAGTCGGCAGAGGTGAATAACACCTGGGGAGCAGCAGGAATGTTCCCAAGTGTGGATGTGGGTATCACACAAACCAACCGCTTCGATAATAGTGAGTCTATGAGTTCCGACGAGCGTGATGACATCCTTCGTTCTGGAGTTCAGCCTTATGTTCAGGTGCGGTGGATGCTTTTCAACGGGCTCAATGTTTATATTAAAAAAGATAAATTAGAACTCGTCCAACAACTTTCCGAAGGCAATGCTGCTGTTATTGTGGAGAACAAGATTCAAGCTGTGGTATTGGCTTATTACCAAACCCTCCTCAATAGAGAGAAACTAGAAACCATAGATAGGATTAAGAAATTGAGCCGTGATAGATTTAATTACGTACAAACCAAAAAACAATTTGGTTCTGCAGTGAGTTACGATGTATTACAAGCCAAGAACTCCTATTTAAGTGATTCAACAAATTTCTTACTTCAGAGTTTGGAGTTGAAGAAATCACAATTGAACCTCAATCTATTGATGGGAGTGGATAAGGAATCGGTATATGATTTAAGCAGTCCATTTGTGCCTACCATTGAAGATTATAAATACTTCGACTTGGAAGAGAAAATGTTTAGCTCCAATAAGACTTTGCAAAATCAGTATATCAATATGGAGATTTTGCAAAAAGATGTGGCCAGTGCAAAAGCTAGTGTTTGGCCTACTTTAAACTTAAATGCCGGCTCCGATTATGCCAGCAATTATGTGCGCTATTCTGGTTCAGATCCCAACTCATCTTACTCCTATGATTTCTATGTGAATTTCAGTCTCAACTTTAACCTTTATGATGGTGGAAGAACCAATAGGCTCATCAAACAATCTATCATACAGAGTGATATTGGAAACATACAAGAAAGTCAGATTAAGCAAACCCTATCCAATGGCTTATTAACTATTTACGAGATGTATCAAATCCGTAAACAGCTTTTAAGTGTTGCCGATGTAGGGCTAGAAACTGCACAGCTTAATTTGGATTTGTCCACCGAGAAATTCAGAAACGGAAGCATCAACTCCTTTAACTTTAGAGATGTTCAGGTGATATTCATCAACTCAGAGTTTAATAGATTAGAGGCGGTTTATAATCTGATAAATACTCATACAGAATTGCTAAGAGCTACAGGTGGAATTATTTCGGAATTCGAATAAAAAAAACAGAAATTTCAATATTTGAGCGTGACCTTTTGGTTGCGCTTTTTTTTGCTTGTTAAATAAATAGCCACGGGTTTAAACCCGTGGCTATTTATACCAACTAAAAACCATATTGAGTGATATAAATCGTTTCTATTTCTCTTACTTTTCTAAAGAAAATATTTCCGTAGCTATGGCTATGCAAAGATTTTATTTCTCAATTAAGAAAATATATTCCGATTTATTTATCCCTCATACGGATATTTATTTGGTATTACTTCGTTTAATATTATTAACCGTCTGGAAAACCTAAAGAAAAAAAAACAGAAACGCAACGCGGTTATGGATGAATTTACAACAACCCAAGTAGTTCTGTGTTTCTATAAAAAAGGAATTGAAAAAAACTAAATCACAATTCAGGAGAATTGTATTACTCCTGCAGAAAAAAAACTTATTCTACAACCTCACAAACCCAAATATTCCGAATAAAATAAGCTTTTCCAATTTTACTCACCTTACACTCATCCGTTATTTTTAAACCTGCTTTGGCAATTAAACCTGTGATATCGGAGGTTGAAACAATAATTAATCGATTTGTGATTTTTGTAGTGGATGCTATAATATGAAAAAGCTCATCATCGGTAGCATAACTGTACATATTATAGGGGAGGTCCACAATGGCAGCATCATATTTTTTAGTGATGTCTTTAATATCGGAGCAATAGAGTTTCGCAGAATAACCGAAGTGAGAAATGTTTTTGCCAGCATGGTGGTGTATCTTAGGATTGATATCGCAGCCTTCTATCTGATAACCAGCAAAGCAAGCCTCTAAAATAATGGTAGCTGCACCGCAACAAGCATCTAAAAGTGTGATTTCTTTATTTCCTTTCGAAGCAATATTGACCAATGATTTGGCGATATGCAAACCCACAGAATTGCTATATGAAAAGGGCTTCTCATTATGGCTTTTCCATGCGAAATTGTTTTTTGCTAAAACGCCAAAATACCAAATTCCCTCGTTCCAACCTAAGGCATAGGTGATGATGGGGTGATAATATTCAGGCTCACCATCAATACAATAGCCTATGTCTTTTAACTTTTTTAGTCTTTCTTTATATGGAGTTTTGTCTCCATTTAAAACAACATATTCTCCTTTAAAACCATCCTCAATTATTTTTTCATTTTTTACTTTTTGGAGGAGGCTATGATAATCCACATCGGAGCAAATAATATCGATTCGTCTTTTTATAAAAGCACTACTCGATGGGTCAATTTTAGTATTTGAGAAAAGCATTTTATCCTTTTCCTCTTTTTCGAAAAGCTGCCGGGATTCGAGCTTACATAAATCACTTTCGTTGTGGTCGTAGTTAAAGGAGTAGATGTGTTTCGCTTTGTGCATAAGTTTAAGTTAATGATATGATAGCTATAAATACATGCCTAATGCCATTTATTATCAGGTTCGGTATCAAAGTTTCAAATGTTTGACAAACATAGTGTTTCTTACATTTGTAAAGCTTTTTTTATTTTTCTTTTAATGGCATAATTGAGGCTTTCTCTAAAGTAGCTTCGAGACTTTGAATAATAACAATTAATAAGAACATCCTTATTGAGCTATTGGAATATGTAAGCTGTTGGATTACTGTGTTTTGTAGATGGTTCTTGATTTTGACTAAGTTTCTAATACTCAGCAAAACAATCAATTTGATTTCTCAATAATGTCGCATGATGCAATTTATCAATATATTTGTTTCTTGTTATGAATAAAAAAGCCCTTTGGTCACAGTTAGGTTTACCTCAGCCTAAGAGATAAAATCACATAGCAAAGTTTTTTTAAAATAGATATGTATAATCCTTAAAATCAGATATAAGCAATGAAAAGAACTATTCCGAAAATTGGCATTATTCTCATTTCATTGATTGTTTTTCCAACCTTCTTTTTCTCCATTTATGAAGTTAAGAATCTGAATAGCAATGAACAGGTGATTGATTCCATTTATTCGAGCCAACTCTCCTCAATCGTATTTTCGCTTAATCAATATTCCGATGATGTAGTTAGCTCTTGGGCTAATGCTATTGATAATCCACAAAACAATCCTGCTAAAACAGATTCTTTAATGGAGAGCTTGTTGAATTGGAATTTAGCTTTGAAAGGAGTTTTCTTTGCTGAAGATTTCAGTATTGGCAATCTTTATCTTGCTAATGATTTTAGTTTAGAATCAGCTGAAATAGATTATTTGAATCAAACCCTAAGTAATAATCAAGTTGAAATAGAGAGGCTTTTAAAGTATTATGATGTGGGGTATCGACAAATATATCCTGTTGAAATAGAGTTGGATAGGGCAAGCTTGCTTTTGTTTGCCTCGGTTTCTCCTGATAAAAGATACAATATTTGTGGTTTATTTGTGGATTCAGAAGACTTCATTAAAGAGAATCTTGGTCCTAAGTTTCAATATATGGCTCAAGGCAAATTCTTTATATCAGCATTTAATAAAAAAAACTCGGAAGCTATATTTACCAGTGATTTATTTGATGAAGATGAACATAAGATTAGAATTAAAGAAACCTTGTGGCTTTTTAAATCATATGAAATAGGCATTCAATTGGATGGTGACCCGATTGAACAAATGGTTAATGAAAGACGAAAGAATAATATTATTATTATCGTTTTAATGGATATGGTATTGCTTATTGGCGCATGGGTGGTGTATAGATATATTAGAAAAGAGATGAAGCTGACACAGATTAAAAATGATTTTGTGTCCAATGTTTCCCACGAAATAAAAACGCCATTGGCATTGATAAATATGTATTCGGAAACCCTTGAGATGGGTCGGATTCCTACAGAAGAAAAGAAAATAGAATATTATAAAACCATCAATAAAGAAGCTCGACGCTTATCCCGTATGGTGAATAAGATTTTGAGTTTTTCGAAAATTGAAAATGGAAAACGAGATTATGTTTTTGCCAAAACAGATATAAATGAAATAGTTGAAAAAGTTATTTCTACTTATCAGCATCATTTTAAAAACTCTAATTTTGAGAGTAAATTTAATTTAGTAAAGAATTTACCAAGCATAAACGTGGATGAGGAGGCTATTATTGATGCCCTCAATAATTTAATTGATAATGCTATTAAATATAGCGCTACTGAGAAATTAATCGAGATAAATACTGGTATTATAGCGGATAGAGTTTTTGTGGAAGTAAAAGATTCAGGAATAGGAATTCAGAAAAAGGATCAGGCTTTAATTTTCGATAAGTTTTATAGGGTAACCGATGGCGACTTAGCTCATCATGCAAAGGGCTCAGGAATAGGTTTGAATATAGTTAAGCATATCATTGATTCACATAAAGGGGAGATTAAGGTTCAAAGCTCTTATGGTAATGGAAGTAGCTTTACTTTGTTTTTCAATCATCTTTAAAATGCTAAGGAAATGAGTAAGTATAATATATTAATAGTGGAGGATGAGCCAGCCATGCTGAGTGGTCTCAAAGATAATCTTGAATTTGAAGGCTATCAGGTAGATACAGCTGTTGAAGGAGATAGTGGCTTAGATAAAATACTCAATAATCATTATCATTTGGTGCTTTTAGATGTTATGTTACCCAATCTGTCTGGTTTCGATATTTTAAAAAAGGTGCGTCAAGAGGGAATTAAAACTCCTATAATTTTACTGACTGCAAAAGGCGAAGAGATGGATAAGGTATTAGGTTTAGAGTTTGGTGCCGACGATTATATCACAAAACCCTTTGGTTTACGTGAATTGTTAGCACGAATAAAAGCGGTGCTTAGACGAACTACAGTTTCTAATAGTGAAAAAACAGATGCTCATATAACAAGCATAGGTAATTTAAAAGTTAACTTTAGTAATTATGAAGCTTTTATTAATGAGGAGCAAGTAAAGCTTTCATTTAAAGAGTTTGAAATATTGAATTACCTGTGGAATAAGAGAAATCATATCGTAAGTCGTGATGATATATTAAATGATATTTGGGGAGACGATTATCAGCCCACATCACGAACCATTGATAATTTTATTCTTAAGCTTAGAAGTAAAATAGAGAACGACCCCAATCGAGCAAAAATAATTCTAACTGTGCATGGAGTGGGGTATAAATTGATTCATTAATTTATAAATTTCACGTGTTGTTTTAGTCAAATTTCATGATATTTCATCAGAAAAAACATTTGATGACAATTTATGACATTCTAAAACTTGGCTGTGACATACAGAGGTTTTAAGGGATATACATTTGCATTAACAAATTCAATTAATGTATTAAACTTAAAAATCAAAATTATGAAATCAAGAATTATTTTACTCGCAGCAGCAATCCTAATGACAAGTTTATTTTCAAATCTTTTGGCTCAAAATAAGAATGAAGGCATACACAATATTTCTACATTCCAGCAGGTTCAGCTGACTTATGATGAGAAGGACATGCTTACCTTAGAATATTTAGATGCGCTATCTGATGGTCCATGGAAAATGAAAGTACGTATTTATAAAGAATCAGGAGAATTGTTATATACTCGTGTGTTACGCAAAAAAGGAAATTCAAGAATTGGTTTTGATATTTCTCATTTCCCTTCTGGCAACTATAATATTGAGCTTTATAAAAACCGTGAATTAGTTTATTCTAAAGCTATCGAGAAACAAATAGAATTTGCAAATGTGGGTGATGAAAAGGATGTAAAACCTGAAACTTCAAAATTCCAACAGATTCAATTTAGTCAAAGTACTAATGATATGGTTCAACTGGATTACTTAGACGTATTTGCTGAAGGTAAACGAAGAATGGAAGTTCGAATTTATGAAGAGTCTGGCAATTTACTATACTCTAAATCATTAGTAAAAAATGGGGATGTGAGAATTGGTTTTGATATTTCTAAATTTCCTGGTGGAAACTATACTTTTGAGCTTATCAAAGATAGTGAGCCTGTTTGCTCTGAGCTTATAGTGAAACAATCAAGCCATGAAAGTAAGGAGTCGAATTTACTTGCTAAAGAATATTCCAGTAAGTAAATATTCTCTGAATATTAATATCACGGCTTTTTTTAAATAAATTCCTAAATTGCAATCCTAAAGAATGAACGATTATATCATGCTAAGAAAAAACAGAAAACATCTCAGAATTATTGCTTTTGTATTATTTGTAATACTGTGTAATTCTGAGCGTGTTTTTGCAAATAGCCTTGAGGAGATTGTAAACCTTAAGGGTTCTTGGAAATTTTCGATTGGGGATAAGCCAGAATGGAAAAACCCTAACTATAATGATAATGATTGGGATAAGGTATATGTACCAAGGAGTTGGGAAAGCAATGGATATGAGGATTATAATGGTTTTGCTTGGTATAGAACAGAGTTTGAGTTTTCAGATGACATGAGTGATGAAACTCTTCTTTTATCTTTAGGATGTATTGATGATATTGATGAGGTTTATATCAATGGTCATTTTGTAGGTGGATTTGGAACTATGCCGCCAAAAGTTGCTACCGCTTTTAATATGGAAAGAAGATATGAGGTTCCACTAGAGATTTTGAATGTTAATTCCACTAATCATATAGCGGTAAGAGTTTATGATTATTATAATGAAGGTGGTATTGTATCTGGACCAATTGGTTTGTATAAAATTGCTAAAGACCCATTGCTAGAAGTTAATTTGGTGGGGTTTTGGTTTTTCGAAACTGAAGAAGAGATGAAACTTCGAAAGGAAAATCAAGAAGAACAAATTGCTGGAAAAATATTTGTTCCTGCTTACTGGGAGGACAATGGATATAGAGATTACGATGGTTTGGCCACCTACTCCAAAGAGTTTAAATTGCCTCAAAATATAGGAGATGAAGAGTTATATATTGTTTTAGGATTTATTGATGATGTGGACCATGTATATTTGAATGGTAAAAAAATAGGTTCAATAAATACACTTAAAAAATCAGAAGGCTCCGACTTACAATTTCACGAAATATTTAGAGGATATGTTTTGCCTCAAGAATTACTAAAGTATGATGACAATAATCATATTTCTGTTCTGGTTTATGATAAAGTTGGAGGAGGAGGAATCTATAAAGGACCAATTGGAGTGGCAACCAAAGAAAACTATGAAATAATAAAGCAAAGGAACCTGAAAAGAAAAAGCAATTGGGAATTGTTTTTAGATTCATTTGGTTATTAAACATCAAGTGCCCAAACTATTATTGAATAATATTAAATACATGAGAATTAGCTTAACAACAAATATCATCAGATTATTTACTCCAATACTTATACTATTGTTGGCTATTTCTAATATTGTATATAGCCAAGAGCTTAAAAAAGTAACTGACTTACAGGGAGATTGGAAGTTTTCAATTGGTGATAGAAGTGAATGGAACCATAAAGATTTTGAGGATCGAGACTGGGAGAAAATTTGGGTACCAAGCAGCTGGGAGAATCAGGGTTTTCATGGTTATGACGGATATGCTTGGTATAGGACATCCTTTAAGATTGAAGATGGGGTTTCAACAATGCCGTTATATTTAAGCTTAGGATATATTGATGATGTGGATGAAGTTTATATCAATGGTCACTTAATTGGCAAAACAGGTAACTTCCCAGAACATTATTCCACAGCTTATAATGCAAAAAGAACCTATAGAATTCCTTGGGATATATTAGATGATAGTGGTGATAATTCTATTGCTGTACGAGTTTATGACGAAGGTGGTGAAGGAGGAATCATTAGTGGAGATATCGCAATAATGGTGGATGTTGATGCTATTCCAGTAGACTATGATTTGCAAGGAACGTGGAAGTTTAAAATAGGTGATAGTGAAATTGTAGAGAACGAGGAATGGAATTTTTCCCATTGGGACGAAATTATTGTGCCTAGTATATGGGAGGACCAAGGGTATAAAAGCTATAATGGAATAGCTACCTATGCTATTGAATTTAATTTAAATAATGAGTTCGAAGGAGAAAGAATGGTTTTGGTCCTTGGAAAAATTGATGATTTAGATCAGGTTTATCTCAATGGAAAATTGGTTGGTCAATCTGGGGATTTTAATAAAAATACAATAATTCACCATTCAAAATTTCATCAACAATTAAGAGGATATTACCTTCCATTAGATGCTTTAAATCATAATGGGAAGAATGTGTTAATTGTAAAAGTACTGGATGTTTTCGGTCAAGGAGGTCTATATAACGGCTCTGTTGGACTGATTACTCAAAATCATTATATCGATTATTGGAGAACTAGACGAAAGCGGTAGTTTGTATACTCGTACTTTGGATAGGGTTTAATGAAAATTAGAGGATGATTAAATACATTGTGATTTCATATTTATTTCTCAACAACAATTTCAATCCTAGCTAAAAACGCCTTTGCATTTTTATTCTCAGGATTCAGTGCTAAAGATTTCTCATAATTCTTTTTGGAAAGGGGGTAGTTTTTATCTTCAAAATAAGCTTCTCCTAAACTATCATAAAGGTCGGGATCGTTGGGCAGGAGAGTGGTTCCGTATTTGAAAACTTTAATGGCAGCTTTGACATTGCTTCGCTCGTTTAACCATTCGTAACCTACCATATTAATAATGGTGTTAAAGTCCATATCTATGAGTTCTTGCTCGGAAATATCGCCTGCTTGTGCCACTAAATCTTCTAAGAATCCTTCTGGATGGTCCTCAGCATTATACTTCTGAAAATGCTGATATCCTTTAGACTCCTCAGGAAATAAATCAGCAATCATCAGTTTACGGTCTACATGGCTCAACTCCTGCATGAGGTCAAGCTCAATAAACTGGGAATAATCGTGAAACAGATATACTCGAATCGTAAGAGCATTCAAATCATAAACAGTGGTGTATTGGGTTCCAAATAGTTTTGCACTCGATAAACTTTCCATTACCTCTGCACCATATTCTAATGTGGCTTCTGTTTTTGAAGAACTCATATATTTTATACCATTCTGAAAAGTTTCTATTTCAACATCTTCCACTGTTTCTATTTGTGAATAGTAGAAGTTGGAAAATGCCTTTTCTTTTTCATCACCAATGATTAATTCATCACCTTCTACAATTAAATAGCTTCCCGATTTATCCACAAATACGATTTGACTACTCGTTAAACTACTTAAGTTAATGGTTGCTAGGTATTCTTCAACCTCTTCCACTTTAATCATGGTTTGCATGATATTCCTAACAGCTTCGCCGATGGAAATGTCTAATTTCCCTTCAGAATTATTAATGGCCAATTCAGGATTGGCAAAACCATCGAACACCAAGCCTTTTTCATTTATGGCACCTTGGGCAAAATTGTCGAGTTGGCCCATATACATCACTCCATATTTGCCACCTTGTCCAGCTTCAAACCAAAACTGACTATTAGGGCTCAACCAATCTTCGTTATTACCCACAATGGTTTTTCCATCTTTGGTGACTTTATACATGCTACAAGCATGACCTGAAAATGAAATTGATAAAAAGATGATGAGGAAGAAGCAGAAAAGTATATGTCTCATTGATTTGTGTTTTGTAGATGATATTCCTTGTGAAAATTGTTTAATCCTTAAAATTGAATCAAAACTAAGGAATTACTTAAGCTTGCTTTTCTTTTTATGATTTTGTTATGGAAATATTATTGGAGCGAAGCTAAATGAACTTCATTTAAGAGTTGTAAATACTTTAAGAATACATCTTGTCCCGCTTGCTGTTCTTCCGAATTGTATTGTTTCAGTAATTCAGGATATTCTGCTAGTATTTCTTTTAGGTACTTTATTGAAATAGTATTGATTTCATTGGATTCCTTGTTTATGATATAGATAAATCGTAGCATGGCTAAATGAGCTCCCTCTAATGCGCCTCCTATTGCACCTAACATATATCCCATTTGAACTTGATTGTGGAGTTGTTCTTTTTGCATTTCTGGTATCATCGATAGCCCGGCACTAAAAACCAAATATTTCCCATCGCTAATAACTTTGGCATACCAAGCTTGAATTTTGTATTTTCTGCAATTGATAAATAGAGAGTCTCCATTGGAGTAAGCCAAATATTCTTTTTTTATAGTTTTTTTGCGAATGGATTTATCAGGAGAAAGGATTTTATAATCATTTCCTCCATTCATTTTTATATCACCTTTCGACCTACGATGTATATTAAGTTTAGTCACAATGCTAGGTGATTTTTGTTTTATTTCATCTAATGAAAGATAAACTCCTTCTGGGTAGTTTTGATGTTGCCCAAATGTTATTGATGAAAGTAGTATAACTAAAGGTAATATTAAGAATAACTTGTTCATAGGTTTTGGTATGTGTTTGTTGCTGAAAGAAAGTTTACTTTCAAATCTTTTTTTTAATTGATAAACATGTTGTGTTTAATTACGGTTCTAATCTACTAAAAGGTTAATACGAATCCAAAAAGATTAGAATATTTGATTAGAAGTTGAATGTTGCTTTTAAAAAACAATCTAAAAAATAAGCCCCATCACTATGAAAGCGATGAGGCTAGTATTAAACATGGTTGTACTATTAAATCAAAGGTGTATTGTGTTTTTAGCTTTTTCCTTTTGGTTCAGGAAAGGGTAAAGCATTGTTTTTTCTTTTTTTTCTTCTTTGGCAATCTATGATAGTGGAAGTTTGAAGTTTAATATTTTTAATTGAAGAATACTCAGATGTTTACAATTCGTACTTCTGTCTTCAAACTTCCTATCATAGCCCATTATTAATCACCAAACTATTTTATTATTTATTCCAAAATTTCATGGTCGCTTCCACATCTATGGCTTCCGCCAATATGGAAATCGGATTTTCAACTTTAGAAGGAGTTGACATTTCTATTTGCCATTTACAGGTTTCACAATCTGTAGCCACAAAATCTACTTTCGTATCATTTATCTGATTGAAAAGTGGCTGTCCTATTCCTTGTGCACTCTTATAGTTTTCTTTCTTGAAACCGAAGGTTCCTGCTATACCACAACACTGTGAATCCAACTGTACAAAATCAACTCCAGGAATCATTTTTATGAGCTGAGTAGAGTATAAGGACCATCCAAGTTTTTCCATATGACAAGGAGTATGGTAGGCAATACGTTTCTTGTAATCTTTTTTAAATACCAGTTCGAGTTCACCAGAATCAATAAGTCTAAATAAGAATCTAGTTGCCAATTCACTTTCTTCTCTAATCTCATCATTTTTTACACCCAATAAATGAGGATATTCATCGCGAATGGTAAAAATACAAGTAGAGGAGGTTGAGATTACAGGCATTTGTTTTTCCACTATAGATTCTGTAAAAGCTTTCACATTATGCTTGGCTTGTTTAGTGGCTTGGTTTACGAGTCCGTTTGAGATAAGAGCAACACCACAGCATTTTTCTTTATTTAAAAGGTGGACGCCATAACCAGCAGCATTCATTATCTTAATGAGGTCTTTTCCCAATTGAGGGAAATTGTAATTCACATAGCAGCCATGAAAATAGCTCACATGTTTCTTGAAATTGCCTTGTGTTTTCTTAGCATTCTTACGATACCAAGTTTCAAAGCGTTGTCCGGAGTATTTTGGAAACATTCTGTGATGGTCTATTTTAAGGACAGAATCCATCATTTTGCGCACAGGTTTTAGTGCTACAGCAGTATTCACAATAGGAGCTAAGGAGCTGGCTAAAGTTCCTACTATATCGGTGTTGGCAAGAATCATATCTCTTACCTTTGGTTTGTTCTCGCTATATTTTATTCTTGCCGATTGTATGATGTCTCCAATTTTCACATCGTGAGGACAGGCTACTTCACAACGTTTACAATTGAGGCAAAGTTTTAAGGATTCATCGAAAAATCCAGGGTCTTTCAATCGTAAACGTTCTCCATCGGGGCCCGATTGTTTAGGGCCTGGGAATTCTGGGTTCACAGGCATAACCGGACAATAAACAGTGCAAATAGTACACTTTACGCATTGCTCAAAATTATTATCACTGATATTAAAAGGGTCAAATATTTTCTTTGTCATCGTCCTATTGTTTTAAAATTTGTTCAGCTACATGAAGGGATGTCAATAGGCTGATTCCTGCTCCACTGCCTTCTTTTAAAGGATTAGCACCACCTAATCCAGAGCCAGCTACATATAAATTTTCTATGGTTTGTCCGTCGAATTGAGCTTTAAAATTTGCATCTGTTTTTAGTCCAAACTTCATATAGGCTTGGTCATTAAA
>JADGDY010000032.1 GCA_016744655.1 Bacteroidales bacterium
ATATTACTGTGATAATACTGAAGATATTGAAGAAATTACTGATGTGATAGTCGTTCTACCTGAAATTACTGGGTTTAAACTTGTAAATGAAAAAGGTGTTCATGTAGGGAGTTAGCCTTCATTTTCAAAATCACAAAAACAAGATTGATTAAATAAAAATCAAGATTATCAAATTAATTAGATTTGAAAAAACGATTTTAATTATATTTAAATTGTTTTAAAGTGCATTAAGGATTAATATTGTTTCGTAAAACAGAATATTATGACAAATTGTCCAAATTGTTTGAATCAATTCTCTGGTAATTATTGCAATAATTGCGGGCAGAAAAAAATTGTGGGTAGACTAACTACTAAAATTGTTTTTACTGACTTTGTGGAAGCCGTTTTTTTATTTGATTTTAAACTTTTTAAAACGATACTTGATTTAATAGTAAAACCAGCGAAACTTGTTAAATCCTATTTGAATGGAAAGCACAAATCATATTTTCCTCCTTTTAAACTCTTTCTATTTTCCTTAACAGCCTACCTTATTATTTTTCATTTTTTTGGAGATGACATGCTAAAATATAGATCTGACTTATTTGATGATGGAAATGAGGCATTTGATGAAGAATTACAATTGACAGCACTAATGAAAAAGAACCTTAACATATATTTCTTTCTACTGATTCCAATACTTTCATTTTTTATTAGCAAATTTTATAGAAACCTCAATTATAACTATGCTGAAATTTTAATCTTTACGTTATATATTATTGGTATTTCGCTCCTTCTTTCTTCCTTATTTATAACCTTAGGTCAGATCACCCCAATATTTTTTATAATTCAAACCGTAATTCAACTCTGCTATTTGGTTTATGCTATTTCTCGCTTTACAAATTCAAAATCACTATTGAGTATAATAAAAACTCTAATAGTTATCATATTATCTTATTCAACTTTGGCTATAATAATAGCAACTTCTGTAGTTACCTATTTCGTTTATCTGATTGATAGTTGAGTATGATGCATTTAATACAAAAGGAAATAGACTGCTCTGATTTTGGCATGGAATTATTCCTTAAAAAAGACTGATATTTTTAGGGAATATTTTATTCTATTATGAGTAGCTTATAAAATTAACAGTTTGTATTCGATATTTTTCAATTACAAAAAAAAGAAAGGCTAGCAACATGTATAATTCATTGCTAATATAAGCCTATTTGCGAAAACCCTCGATGATTTTTTATTCGGCTTGTATTTGCTAATTTTGTTGCAGAAACACACAGCGAAATCATACACAAACAGGTTATAGAGGGCCTGTTAATAATTACTTAGGAAATAAAGACCTCCTTATAAGGGGAAATCAAATACTTGAGGCCTCACCCAAATCTTGTATGAGGGTTTCTGGGTATTTATGGTGTTGGACATGATAGTACTAGTATTAAGAAAGTGTGGTTGGGCCAAGGAATTTTTAATGTAGAATTGCCTGATTTTCTAGATCAGGATGAACTATTAGAACAAGCATATGCTGTGGAAGGAAAGTTGATTGATTTAGAAATTACGAATAATGTATATCGCATTAACCTTCTAGATATTCCTATTGGATATTATCTATTGTATATTGAGACTGAAGATGTAATGTGCTTTGATAATATTATTGTAAATCACTAATTTTATAGGAGCTAATTATAATACCAAATAAATATCCGTATGAGGGATAAATAAATCGGAATATATTTTTCTTAATTGAGAAATAAAATCTTTGGATAGCCATAGCTACGGAAATATTTTCTTTAGAAAAGTAAGAGAAATAGAAACGATTTATATCACTCAATATGGTTTTTAGTTGGTATAATATCTAATTTTCTAAATACGGTTTGTTTTTTTATAAAATACTAACATTTTGGGTTTCAAAATTTGACTAAATTGCAGATTATTATGTCATTACAAAATTAAACTACCATGAAAAACCTCCAGAATATAATTGCTCTATTTACCATATTACTATTTTTAAATTCTTGTGGTGATTCAGCTGAGCAGAAAATGCAAAATGCCAGGGAGGATTCTGCTGAATTAACATCCTCAGAGAATATAGAAAAAGATGTTGTTGAAGAAAATGTTTTTGTAGAAGACATAGGTGAACGAGAACCAACAGATGACGAGATAAGAGAGTTCGGTATCATCAAAAATATTGAAGATGGAATTTATCCCATGTTTATTTTTACCATAGAATTTCCAGGGCGAGAATTTCAAATGGAATTTAATCTCAATATGGAATTTGTGAATATGGAACCCAAATCCATTGATCAGCTTTTGGGTCAATATGCTAGTTTCTATTATTTGATAGAAGAAGAGAATGATTTAATGGATATTCAATTTAATGGAAAATCTTTAATGGAAGACCATGTTCCTGAAATGTCAGATAATTGGAGAAAAGTAAGTGGTGTTTTATCTGGAGCTGAGAAAGAAACTCTTAGTGATTTGCCAGCAAATATTTCAATCACAAGTGAACAAGGAGAGGAATATCATTTTTTTTATTATGTGGATACTCCCATGTTAAAAGCAAATGGTAAAGAGGTAACAGTATTTTATATCATTCACAGCAGTCAAAAGATAAGCTATTTGAGAGTTTCTAAAAACTAATGATTAAAATGTGGATGAGTCCAAATGACCACTTCAGGATTGACTTTTCTAACAGCGCCATGAAATTTACCATCAAAAGAAGAGAAAAACCTGCATTTTTTCACTTTCACTTCATCTTCTAATTTGTATCTCAAAATCCAATACCTGCTACCATTTACTTTAGCCTTGCTTTTTTTGATACTGGTGATATTAGAAAAGTGAATGGCTTTCTCTTTTTTTCCATGGATGATATAAAAATATGTATCATCGTGTTTAAGCTTTCTTGCTCTTTTTATCCAAAGAAATAATCCAATGGAAATAAATAGCAAAACAAAGGTCCAACCATCCTTAAAATCTCCCACAAATATTCCAAATATAAATACCAATATAAAAGGGATGAGCAAATATCTTAGCCATGCTTTTCCAAAAGTGATGGTTTTCTTTTCCTGCATTTTCATTTGTTTCCACAAGGATAATGTAATCTTCGCCATTTTAAGCTTGGTGTTTTGTTAAGGATATTGTAATAGCTTGTTGTGTTGCTATTTGGAAGTGTTTTGAAATTATGTATAAAAAACATGAAGGATTGAAAAAATGATAGATGAAATATTTTGTAATTTGCAATAGCAATAAACATAAAATAACTCTTCATTGATATCACTAAATTATGAAACAGAAAATCTACAATTTATTAGAAAAAGGGGCACATGGGAAACGCTTCAATTTGATTTTTGATTATTTTATTATGTCTTTGATAATACTAAGTGTTATATCAATAGTTCTAGAATCCATTGCAGAAATAAACGCTGAATATGGTTATTATCTTAGGGTTTTTAATGGAATTTCGATTGTAATATTTTCTATCGAGTATTTATTAAGAGTATATGTTTCCGATCTTATTTTTCCAACCAATAGCAGGATTAAATCTGCACTCAAGTTCATTTTCTCTCCCTATGGTCTTGTTGACTTGTTGGCAATTTTACCATTCTATCTTCCATTATTTTTCAAAATAGACTTACGATTCTTAAGAACATTAAGACTTATGCGTTTTTTGAGAATTCTAAAGATAAATAGGTATGATCATTCTTTCAAATTAATTTGGGATGTGATAAAAGAAAAAAAATCTGAGTTAGGAGTAACAGGGTTTGTTACTTTTTTAACCTTGTTGGTAGCATCTTTTTTAGTGTATCATGTTGAAGGAGATGCTCAACCTGAACAATTCCCAAATGTTTTGGAATCGTTTTGGTGGGCTATTTGCACATTAACAACAGTAGGTTATGGAGATATCTATCCTGTGACAGGTTTAGGGAAAACTATTGGTGGAATAATCGCCTTGTTAGGGATCGGTATTGTTGCCTTACCTACAGGAATAGTAAGTGCTGGATTTATCAGTAAAGTTCAGGAAAGAAAAAACACAATGAGTAATAATACACATAATTGCCCGCACTGTGGAAAAGAGATTCTGCATTTGCCTAAAAAAGAATAGTTTATATGCTGGGTTTTAAATGGGCTTCAATATTTCTCTTATATTTGAATGGCCAAAATCAATATTTCTAGTATGTCAAAAAGAATAATCTTCATAATTATAACCGCATTTTTCTGCCTGAACTCTTCATTCTCACAAGATACATTGACCATTGAGGATGATTATATCAATAAAGCAGATAAATGGAGATTCAATATCAGTCCTTATGCTTGGTTGGCTTCTCAGGCCACCGATGTGGGAGGAGAGAAGCTTCGTCAATCGTTTAATGATTTGGCTTTCATGACCAATTTCGGTTTTCAACTTAATACTACAGCTCGATATAAAAAACTCATCCTTAGTTTGGATGGAACCTATGCAAATCTAGGAGGTAATCAGAGTGGTGATTTTCTTGAGATAGATCTTGATTTAAAACAATATATTCTGGATATGAAATTGGGTTATATGATTTATTCTACCTTTGAGAGTAATCAAGAAGGCGCAATAATAAATGGTTGGGCCATAGAAGCCAATGCAGGGGCCAAATATTGGAAAAATGATGTGACCTTGGCTTATAAAATTGGTGATAGATTTCCTATCGAAGGTGATTTAAATGAAAAGCAAGAATGGTTCGATTTGATGGTAGGATTTAAAACCAGAATTTTCCTGAGTAGGACTGTTCTTTTGGGATTGTCTGGCAATATTGGCGGTTTTGGGATTGGAAGTTCCTCGAAACTGTCTTACGATTTTGTGTATGCCAATACTTTCAAAGTTTTAAAATATATGTCGGTTACGGCAGGGTATCGCAATTTTAAATATGATAGAGTAGATGGAGAAGTTGAGAATGAGTTGAAAACTACTGTTTCTGCTTATGGTCCATTTTTAGGTGTCTCCTTTACCTTATAAATAGATTCAATATTATTCATTATAAATATAGTTTATGAAAAAATTAGTAGCAGAATTTATTGGAACCTTATGGTTGGTTCTTGGTGGTTGTGGAAGTGCTGTTTTGGCAGCAGGATTCCCTGAATTAGGAATTGGCTTTGCAGGTGTAGCTTTGGCATTTGGTCTTACAGTGGTAACTATGGCTTATGCCATCGGACATATTTCAGGATGTCATTTGAATCCTGCAGTTTCTATTGGTTTATGGGTTGGTGGTCGATTCGATAAGAAGGAATTATTGCCTTATATCGCAGCTCAAGTTTTAGGTGGTATTGCTGGTGCTGGCATCCTCTATTTAATAGTTAGTGGAAAACCTGGTTTCGAATTGGGTGGATTTGCTGCAAATGGATATGGTGCTCATTCTCCAGGTGGATTTTCTATGGCTTCAGCATTAATAACAGAAATTGCCATGACTTTTATGTTTCTCATTATTATTTTAGGTGCAACGCATTCTAAAGCTCCAAAATATCTAGCTGGTTTAGCTATTGGCTTAGGTTTAACATTAATTCATCTCATCAGTATTCCAGTGACTAATACCTCTGTAAATCCTGCTCGTTCAACTAGTCAAGCTATTTTTGTTGGCGATTGGGCAGTGGAACAATTATGGTTGTTCTGGTTAGCTCCAATAGTAGGTGCACTATTGGCTGGCTTGGTTTATAAATATCTTTCTCCGGAGGAGAAAGTATAAATTATTATTAGAATTAAAATTGAGCTTAAGATTTTCTTAGGCTCTTTTTTTATCAAGTAATTTCATTCTAGAATAAATTCATTAAAATTATTCTACATTTGCCTCAGAATTAAATATTAAGCTTCACTAATCATGAAAAAGGGAACACTTTTAGCCTTTCTTCTTATATTAATTTTCCTTCAAAACTTGCAAGCAAACGATGAAAAGTATTTTTTCTGGAAATCGGTCTTTCCTCAGTTTGATAGCATATCTATGGAGTTAGAAGTGTCCTCACTACGTGGGCATAAAGCAGACCTCTTACTTATGGGATTGGAGGAAATTGAGAAAGAGATTAATTTACCTGTTATAAAGAGCAGGACTCTATTTTGGAAAGCTTGTATCGACGATAGTAAAGAACTGGTTGATAAAGACTACATTATTGAGCAATTGGAGCTGGCCTTAAGCTATAATGACAGCACAATTTATCCCTATGATTATGCAAGAATAAGATATCAAATAAATGCTATTAATCTGGACTATCTAAAAGTCGGTTATCAGGATAGTTTTCGTCAGTTTATTCTCGCTTCTAAAATTTTTGAAGAGTTTAAAGATTATAAATACTTAGGTTTATCTAAAGTTTCTCTGGCATTAATTCTCCGCGAGATAGGAGAGTACGAATCAGCTTTAGATTATTATTTAGAAGCGGATAGCCTATTCGATATAAGCCATGAATATCAATTTGCCTCTAATAATAAAATCAATATTGCAAATCTTTACTATCTGAAAGGGAAAAATGAGGAATCTATTGACTTATTAGAAAAGTATGTTCCTAATTACATTGCTGAGAATGATACATCTTTAGTGATTAATTCATACATGTCCCTATATATCTATCATACTGATATTAGTAAGAAAAGAGAATATGTATATAAGGCCTATAAATTGGCTCAACTAGCAGGTCATGAACAACTAAAAATATCTGCAAGTTTTAATCTATGTCATAGTTTGTTGGAGAAAGGTGATTTTGATAGCACATACATTATTGCTAAATCTATTAATCGTTATTCTAAAATAAATAATAACCACCTTTTTTTGTATAAATCCAATGTACTGTTATCTAAAGTTTACGCACAGAGGCAGCAGATGGATAGTGCATATTTATTAAGTTCACAGGGTTTCGAGTTATATGAGGATTTAATTTCTGTTGAAAATGTTGCTAAAATAAATACTATTCAAGCCCGTGTAGCCATTGATAAAATCAAAGATAAGATGATTATTTCTGATTTGGAGGCACAAAAAGAAAGACGACAAAAACAGTTTATTCTTATTTTCTCTGGGTTTATTATTGTTTTCGTTTTCATGATGTTTAGAACATTCAGAAAACAATCTATTGCAAAAACAAGAATTAAAGAACTTGAGAATATACAACTAGCATCCAAGCTAAGTGACGAGGAACTTCAAAATGAAAAATATTCCTTAGAAATAGATTTGAAAAATAGAGAATTGAGTTCAACTACCCTAGTTCTTACTGAAAAGAATGGTATTTTGAAAAGTATATTGAAAGTTATTGAGGATTATAATTTAAAAGGAACAATGAGCGATAAGCAATATACTCCTCTAAAATCTTTAATTAATGATAGTTTGCAGAGCGAAGATGAATGGGAAATGTTTAAAATACATTTTGAGAAGGTTCATCCCGATTTCTTTTTCACTCTAAAGAATAAATACCCAACACTTACTGAAACAGAATTAAAATACTGTGCTTATATTAGAATTGGAATGTCGGCAAAACAAATTGCCATGATGTTATCTGTTCGTCCTTCTACTGTAATTAAAAGCCGCTATCGAGTCCGCAAAAAGTTTAATCTCCTTAATGAGGAATCTTTGGATGAGCTGCTTCGTCAAATATGATTTTTCACTTTCTCTGTAAATAATTATAGTAAAATCTCTGACAAAAGATGAATCTGTTTTACACATTTTATTGTAACACTTTTTGTCCTTGGGTTTTAATATTCTGTTTTTTAAAAAGCAATATTATTCAGTAATCTTCTTTGTTGTGCATTGATTTACCTGAGAAGATTTTGATAAAAATTAAG
Organism: Bacteroidales bacterium; assembly: GCA_016744655.1. GTDB lineage: Bacteria > Bacteroidota > Bacteroidia > Bacteroidales > UBA12170 > UBA12170. The sequence continues at coordinate 7,769 of JADGDY010000032.1, forward strand.
TAAGTATCAGGAAAAGAGGCTTATGTGATTTTTATCCTGTCCATTGAAATTTTTGCTGTCCATCATTTGTCCATTGGTTTATTTTGTTGTTAGGTGTTCGATTGTCTACTATTGCAATTGAAATCATGATGAATCAACACGAAATTAAAACAAACTTATAACAAGATGAAAAAATCAAATTTTTACTTATTAATTACAGCGATTATTTTAGCATCAAATGTATTGTTTGCTAATCAAGCTTTTTCTCAAGCCTTCGATTTGGCTGCAGGTGAATTAACTGGACCAACAGAAGTGATGGTAGCTGAAGAAGTACTTTATTCTTTTACTATATCAAATGAAGGAAGTATCCAAGCTTATAGCTTCGAATACTTCATTGAACTGAGAGATATTAGCGATAATGTTCTATATTCAACAGAAGGTGTATATATTGATCCAGGTCAATCTGTAAGTGTTGAAATTCCATATAGTTTTTCAAACATAGGAGATGTTGAAATAAAAACTTTTTTGAATCATAGTTTTGATGAAAACCAAGATAATAACACTTCTAATATTCTTAACGTAAGTGTTGGTTCAGCGGGCTTTACCGACGATTTGGTTGCTGGTGAGTTTATTGGTCCTTCAGTATTAGAACAATATCAAAATGGTGTTTATTCTTTCACCTATACTAATGAGGCTAGTGTTACTGCTTTTAATAGTTCCTATTCTTTACAAATATTAGATGCAGATGATAATGTATTGTCTACCACTTATGGTGCAGACATTCTACCTGGTGAAGAGAAAACAGTGGATTTAGATTTGGCAATAACTGAATTAGGGGTTTATAGTCTAAGAGTTAATATTTCTTTTGGAGCTGATCAAAATCCAGCGAATAACACATCAGGACCAATATCGGTACAAGTTGTTCCTTCCTTTGACCTTTCGGCGACTAACTTTGTCGGTCCTACCAATGTTACTGTTAATACTGAGAATATATATGAATTTACATATTCAAATACAGGATTCTATGATATATCTTCTGATTCTTATACTTTGGAGCTCATTGATGCTGAGGAGAATGTTTTAGCATCATTAAGTGGTGAAAGTATTGCTGTTGGTATGGCAAATGTTGTTGAATTTCCGTATGTATTTTCTAGTGCGGGAAATGAAATAGTGAATGCTAAGATTGTTTATAGTGATGGTGTTCCTGAGAATAATATTTCTGAATCTCTTTCAGTTACCGTTAATGGTTCCAATGGAGGTTGGGTGAATATTGGTGATGGTCAAGCTTACGGTCAAGGGCCTATGTATTTTTCATATTATGTTCAAAGTATAGCTGAAACTGTTTATACCGAAGAAATGATTGGTTCTAATTATGGTGATATAACAAGTTTAAAGTGGTATTATCAAGTAACTGAAGAACCTCAAGTAATTGAAGAGGAAATAAAAGTTTGGTTAGGAATTGTAGAAGACGGTGATTTATCTGAATCTTGGATTACAGCTACACATCTTCAAATGGTATATGAAGGTACTTTTAGTATGTTAATGGGTGAGAATGAATTGGAAATAATTTTTGATGAACCTTTTACTTATGCTGGAGGTAACCTTGCAGTGATGGTTGTAAGACCAAACGATCCAGAACAAGAGCTTTATGGTGATGATAAATTATTTAAGGTAACCACAACAGGAACGGTATCAACTATTAGTAATGCTTTTAACGATGGTGGTACGGGCTCTGGTTTTAACTTTGACCCTTATTGTAAATATGATATAGGAGGTGTGGAATTTACACATGTTCCTAATATCTCCTTTAATTTTGAAATAGACGCAGATGCTGGGCTAGTTTCTGGTATTATAAATGATGAGAATAATCAACCAATAGCTAATGCAACTATTGCTATTTCAGAACAATACAGAGGGTTTTCTGATGAAAACGGAGTTTATGAGTTCTCTTATATTCTTCCTGGTACCTATGAATTAACAGTGGATAAAGATCTTTATTTTACTCAAAATGTAGATTTTGTTATTGATGCCAATGGTAATATTACTCAAGATTTTACCTTAGCAGCAAAAGAAATTAAAACTATTTCAGGCCATATCACTTCAAATATTTTCCCTGACGGTCTTGATAATGTAAAAGTTAAACTTAAAGGATATGAAAATCTAGAAGCAATAACAAATAGCTCTGGTGATTATACAATAGAAAATGTGATCTGTAATACTGATTATGATGTGGTGATTATTCATAAAGATCACCAAACAATATATGAAACCCTACAAGTTGAACCTTCTAATACCGTCTTAGATTATTCAATGGGAGAGTGGACATTGCCAACTCATGATGTTACAGCCAGTCTTGATGGTAATAATTCAGCTAATGTGGATGTAACATGGAACGACCCTTTCGAAATGGAGGATAAATCTTTTATACTAGATGATGGTAGCGCAGAGTGGGTGTCAGCTTTTCTTTCTACGGATCCTGTATGGGTAGGGAATTATTTCCCTGCTGCTACACCTGGGGCTATTGATGAGATTAAAATGAGAGGTTTTCAGTTAAACCCGAGTTCTAACCCTCCTCTTAATGTAGAGATATTTAATGAGGATTTTGAGTCTATCTATTATAGTGATGAATTTATACTTGAAGGTGATGATTTTACTACTATTACTTTTGATCCGGTGAAATATAGTGGTGGTTTTTATGTGATGATTAAGTATAACGCTGGTGGAGCCGATGTCAACGGAATTGGTTGGGATAATAACGGGCCAAATGTAGATGGAGGATATGGACGAATTCATAATCCACTTTATGATCAGATATTTATGGATCCAAAAGAATGGAGTTGTGGAGTTGATGAGTCACGTATATATTTAATCAGAGCCTTTGGTTCTGGAGCTGTTCAAGGTGACAGTAAATCTGCACAAGGAATTACTTTGACTAGCTCTAGGATAGATGGTAGTGTAAAAAGAGATATAAACCCAGAGGATGTTATCGAATGGGCTGCTCCAATAAATAATGCTTCATTCGAAGATTCAGAAAGAGAAGCAAATATTTCAAAGGAATCAAATGCAAAAGAATTCATAGGTTATAATATTTATAGCGGTTTTGTTTATGATGATTTTGAAGAGTTTACTAAGTTAAATGATGATGTATTAAGTAGTTTGTCATATTCTGATACAGAATGGGATACGTATAGTGGTGTTCCATTTAAATATGCAATAACTGTGGTATATGCCAATGGTTTAGAGAGTGACCCCGCCTACTCAAACTCTTTAGAGTTAACTGTTGGATTGAGTGAATTGACCGACAATTTAAAAGCCTTCTATCCTAATCCAACGACAGAGCTAGTAAATATTGAGTTAAACAAGGTAATTGACCAAATTGAAGTATATAACTATACAGGTTCTTTAGTTTATAGACAAGTAATAGGTACAGAAAAATGTAGTATTGATATGTCAACTTTCAAATCTGGAGTATATTTATTTAAACTTATATGCGAAGACAGAACTACCATTCAACAATTAATCAAAGAGTAATTAGGATATATGAACCAGCAAATGGTTAGAATTTGTTGGTTTTTCTTCAATGGGGATTTAGGTTGGTTTTTAAATTTTACTATTACATTACAGCGGTAAATGTTCCAAAGAGGATTGTTTTAATAATAATAAGGAAAGTGATTTTGTTAGTTAATAATAATTGAGCTCATATAATAAGCATTTAGTGATTTGGATGTGTTATAAATAGTAGAGTAAGGACTGGTACATTTTATCAGTCCTTTTTTGTGCTTTAGTATTTCCCGATAGATTTATAAAATGAAATATTAAATCTAATCAATCAAAGTAATATATAACTTAGCAAATGAAAATATAATTATCATGAAAAAACACCTATACGCCATATTATTAGGAGGAAAATTACGAACCAATCATTTAATGGAAGATCATCATTTGGTTTTTGTGGTAGCTGAAAGCGAAATAGAGGCTAGGACGTTAGCCAAGAAAAAATGGGATGCTGAGGAGGTCCATGTAGATGGCACTCAGAGAATAGAACAAGTAGATGGTTTCAAAATAACATTGGAGAAGCAAGATGGTAATTCGAGTGAATTGAGTACGAATTCAAAGTATTCCTTATAATTCCCAGCCAATTCCCACTGTATATACATAATCCTCTGCATTGGCTCCTTCAATGGGTTTGTTGTCTATGTTATAGTCGAATGTGCCTTTGATATAAAAATCCCTTGGTAAATCATATTTCGCAGTTAGTTTTGCTATCATTCTTACTCTTCCTCTTTCTGAAAAACTAGGGTATACCGTAACATTGGTAAACATGTTTAAATCACCCATATCAAACATGTTGTATTCTAGCTTTATTGTTCCTTCAACACTATTTAAATACCCCGGATTACTAGTGTTCTCTACATAATCTTCTATTGTATAGGCAATACCAAATGAGTAGTTGAAATACACTTTATTGGAATGGATTAAGTATTGTCCGATACTAAGGTTGTATGTGCTTCTAAGGTTTAATTGCTGCTCCGTGTTGCTATAATAATCTGCAATAGCGGAGGAGAAAAAATCATTCTTCATGAAGTATTTAAAATCCAACATCCCTGTGGTTCTTTTAGTACTTGGTGCATTATCCTGTATATTCCTAATCACATTAAAATTACCTGCAATACCCCATTTATTTCTGTAATAATCGGCATGGATATTTCCGTTGAGCTGATGTAGATTATTAGTTTTTGTAAAGGAATATCCAAAATCCATGGAAAGATTCATAATATCAAATATCTTTCCTTCATCAACCTGTTTTAGATAGACCACATTTTTAATATCTGTAGAAATTATTCCATTAATATAATCAGAAATTCTCACCTTTTGTGTAGTGGTGTCTTTTTGAATTTTTCCAAATAAACGTTCTCCAGAATTTAAAGTAATCCTAAAGTTTCTGGTGGAAATAACTTGACTTATTTCAAGCCATTCAATCTCAAAATCATTTTCGCTATAGCTAGTTTTAAAGGTTAAAACCCCACGTTCCATTTCCTTAATCTCCCCATATAGTCTAGTGTGATCTTTGGTTATTAAGGTATCGTTTTGTGAAATAGAAAGTATAGGTGTGGCTATAAAAGCCAGAAATAGTAAGAAAAATTGATGTTTCATTTTAAATAATTTGTCGAGCAAAAATAAAAAAAACCGAGCTGTTATTTTAGCTCGGTTTTATGATGTCAGAAGAGAATGTTTAGTTCCCGATCTTTTTAATTTTAATCAAATTCATAACCACTTTGGCCATCACTCCCCAAACTATTAAAACAATAGAAAGGTAGGTTACCATTAACCAGATAGGGAAGTTTCCTCTATCTGCCCATAAGGCTCTGGTTTCGTTAAAGTGACTTGGATGCGTAGCTTGCAGCTTTAATTCGGCAGATTGATTTAATTCACCAAATTTTTCTTGGTCCACTACATAAACCAATAATTCTCCTTTACCTTCTTCACCACTTGGTAAATCGGCAGGATAATTAGCTTTAATAACACCCTCCTCATTGGTAACATCTCCAGCTTCCATAATAGGAAGGTTATTGAAATAACGCTTGATTCCAATGAAAAGTTCAGCATCAACAACTGGAGCTTTTTCACCATTGAAGGTTCCCATTAAAATAGCTGTTACTTCGCTATTAGCCTCGTCAACTTTAACATCTAGGAAGTAAGGAGCACCAACTTCAGTGTCATTAGACTTTGGAGTTGCTGCAGCCTGAGCACTAGCTTGAGGCTTATAATTAGGGTCGAAAGAGCGGATATAATTAGTTACATCTCCTCTTTGTTGCTCCGAAAGGATTGCACCATATGCAGGCATGGTAGCACGCCCATCAGTAATTTTATGGAAAATACTTCCGTCAGTATTGGCATCAAGGAAAGCTTGATTTGCAAAATCTGTTGGTTTAGGCATTAATGGTAGTCCATTGTCTTTTCCCACATCACCGTGGCAAGATTTACAATTACCTAAATAAACTACTTTACCAGCTTTTACGCTTTTGTCTGAATAAGCAATAGGATTGCTGTCTTTTTGTTTGGCATCGCTTACAGTCCAATCACTTTGTGCCATTAAAGTAAACGGCATCAAAAGGACCAAAATGGCCATTATATTTATTGTTATCGTTCTTGTCTTCATAGCTTTAATCATATTTTTCAAATTCTTCAGTAATTCCTTTTTCTTCGGCTAACTCCCACATTGGAATAACAGGGAAAATCTTTAGAAGAATAGTAATGATAGTTAGCGACATTGCAAAAGCACCAGCAGTAACAGCCATTTCAATCCATGTTGGGAAATAATGATGGAACTCTTCTGGAACATTTTGAATAGGAAGGTGAGGGTGTAATAAGGTTGGAACAACAATAATATATCGTTTCAAGAAAGCACCAATCAATACAATAACAGCAATAAAAGTAAGGTTGTTAGGCTTTCTCCAATGCTTAAATATCATAAAGAATATTGGTAATCCCATTCCAATAATTTGTACGACCCAAAATAACCCGGCATAGACTCCTTGAAATAAAGTATGTAAATGAACGGCTTCGCCAGTTTTCATTTTGTAAGCAGGAACTAAAAATTCATTGATATTGAAATAAGCATAAAGCAATGAAACCAATACCAATAATTTCCCCATCATATCAAAATGATAGTCGGTGAAATAATCCTGTAATTTATAATTGGAGCGTAAAATATACATAACGATAATTACCGCAGCAGTACCTGCTACAAATGCACCAGCAACAAAATAAGGTCCAAAAATGGTAGTATCCCAACCTATTCTAAGCGTAGATGCAAATAACCATGAGGTTACAGTATGAATAGCCATAGCTACAGGAATGATAATGATACTTAACATTCTAATGCTTTTGTGAAGGATTTTGTATTGTTCTGGAGTACCAATCCAACCTAAGCTAAGAATATTGTAAAGTTGATATTGCCATACTGGCATATCTTTCATTTTCTTTTTAATAAACGCTAAATCAGGAATTAAAGGAAGAATGAAGAGGAGGGTAGAGATAGCAACATAAGTTGTAATTACTGTCACATCCCATACAATAGGAGATTGTAATCTTCCATACATAAATAGATTTAAAAATCTATCAGGACGACCCATATCAGTAATAATAACCAAACCAGCTACCATTACAAATCCCAGTGCTATAATCTCAGAAACTCTAGTTATTGGTTTTACCCATTTTTGCCCAGCTAGACCTAAAACAGCACTTACTACCATTCCTACCAAGCTTACTGCAACAAAGAATACGAAGTTAGAAATATATAAACCCCAACTCACATAGTCTCGCATTGCTGTTACACCTAATCCTTCAGTTAACTGAATGTAATAGGCATAACCAAAGACCACCATTACTAGTCCCAGAAATCCCATCCAAGGCAAAAAGCCTTTATGGTTTTTCATGGGTCTGATAGCATCTTCAGCATATTTATCCACCAATTTCTTGGCTTGTTCTTTTGATAAAGATTCAGACATATCTTTTATTTTTTTATTGATTTTTCAAATGATTTTTTATCCGTGATGTTCGTCTTCCAATGTAGTTTTACCATTAAATTCGAATGGGAACATTCTGTTTTTTGGTGGTAAATAATACACGTTTGGTTTAGTCCCTAATTCTGGAAGCAGAGTATAGCCAGCATTTTTGCGAATCAATTCGCTAAAACGAGTGGTTTCTCCTGAAGTACCATTAGTCACAGCATCTTCATTTAAATCACCAAAATAGTAAACACCATTAGGACATGCAGAAACACAGTAAGGAAGTTTTCCTTCTCTTAAGCGGTCGGCACTAAATAAACATTTCGAAATGGTACCTTTTTTCTGAGGAACGTTAAGTTCAACATTGTATAATAAATCTTGATCTTCTTCTTCATTTTTAGGCTCAAACCAGTTGAAAACTCTTGCAGAATAAGGACAAGCTGCTATACAGAAACGGCAACCAATACATCTTTCATTATCAATTAAAACAATTCCATCTTGGCGCTTGAAAGTAGCATCAACCGGACAAACCTTAGTACAAGGAGGATTGTCACAGTGGAAACATGGTTTTGGCATGAAATAAGGCTCAGTATGCTCTGCATCTTGCATGCGCAATACATTAATATGGTGCTGTTCTTCACGTAAGTGATGTGCATTTTGACAGGAAGCCATACATGCCCTTACGTTTCTACAACGAGCCAAATCAATCACCATCACCCAGTGTTTACCAGGGATGCCTTCGCGACCTTGCTCTTGTAGAGCTGATGTATATTCGTCTTTTTGAACAGGACTAAGCTCGCTGGCTTTAATTTCTGCCAACTGACCATCTTCAGTCAATACCTTAATCTTTTTTTCGGAATCCGATAAAGCTGTTTCAGCTTCGCCAGCATGCCCTTCTTTACCATCTTGAGCGGCAAAGCCAGCATATCCCGCTGCTCCGGCTGCCACCGCACCAATCCCAATTAAAGAGCCGATTTTTAGGAAATCTCTCCTCGAATTAGGGTTTGAATTATTATCTGACATATGTTATAATTTGATTTTGTTTTTTCTTCTGTGAAAATAGGAAAAATTTTAACGAAAAATTAAAATCCTTTACTATTAATCAAAATGATTTTTCAAAACTCTTTATAAAGTGAATTTCTCTCATTTTTTCTTATAAAAATTGAGCTGTAATTTATCATGAAACCAGCTGTTTGTAATAAGAATAATGCTAAAAGAATTTTGAATGCCAAAAGTACTAAGTCCTATCTTAATATCAAAAGAAATAGGTAATAAAATACCGAAATTCAGTAGCTTATTACCTATTTTTTATCGTGTAGCAATGCGTTGATTGCTAGCTTTATATGTTGGTTTATGGAATCCTCATGTATTTATGACTTTGAATAGAGATATTCCACTGAGGATTCTGCATTACATATTCAGTGATGGCATGCATCATATCGTCTGCTTTACTCCATTCTGGCTGGAGGTATAAAATGCAATCTGAGTTTACGAGTTTTGCATTGGCCTCTGCCCATTTAAAGTCTTCCTCCGTTTCAATAACTACCTTGAGCTCGCTAGCTCTAGAATATACAGATTCTACTGGAGGCGATTTTTTCTTAGGAGAAACACAAATCCAATCCCACTCTCCAGAGTAAGGGTGAGCACCACTGCTTTCCAAATAGCGGGTGACATTGTTCTTTTTCAACTCCGCACATAAATAATCTAAATTATTCATTAATGGTTCGCCACCTGTCACCACTACTGCCTTTGCTGGTTGGGCTGCAGCATGTTTTACTATTTCATCTGTTAAAGTAGGTGGATGCATTTTTCTGTTCCAGCTTTCTTTAACATCGCACCATTTGCAACCCACATCGCAACCACCAATTCGAATAAAATAGGCCGCTTTGCCTGTGTTTGCTCCCTCTCCTTGGATGGTATAAAACTCTTCCATTAAAGGAAGCATTTTGCCCTCGTCCAATAATATATCCTCTTGTTCTTTTGTCATTATTCTGTAATCATTAATTTTTGGAAGCCAATGTTATTACCTTCTTTTACACGTACAAAGAAAATGCCTTGCCCTAAGTCAGAAGTATTAATAGTCACTTGGACTCCATCTTGAAATTGGTTTTCTATGAAACTAAATTGACTGATTTTTTGCCAGCTTAAGTTATAGATTTCCACATCGAATTTGGGTTTTTGAAGACCATCAATTCCAACTAAAACCTTTCCTTCACTTGGATTAGGTTTGAGAGTAATTTGAAATGGTTCAAATATTTGTGAGTTTATGCGAGAGGCGTTAATGATATGATTGAGATTGAGTTGATATAAACGTGGGGAATTAAATGAGTCCTCACAAGACATGAGTATGTTTTCATTGTCTTTAAAACAAATAGCCTCTGTTTGAGCGCCCTGGATATGAGCAAAGTCTACTCTTTTTTTGTTACCACCAAAAAAGTGGTCTTCCGTGAAATCCCAAATGACCCATACAAAAGGTACAAAATTTTCGTATCCTACCAAAACTAAAGTCTCAATTTCACTATTATAATCAGCTCCAGTTAATAATCCCCTCACATTAAATTGGTCGTGAATATCTAAAGCATAATGTCCAACTTGTTTTGGGATTTTATAGCATTTTGTTTCTTGATTTACCCAATTTTTAGTAAAAACGTAAAGGAAGTTTCCAACAGAAACTACTGATTCACAATCGAAATTATTGCTTCTGTTTTGTTTTTCAAAGGAAACTTGATCATTATACTCAAATGTTATTTTCTGGGTATTAACTTCAAAATTACCCTCCTCAGGAATTTCTGATTTAGCAATTTTATAAATAGTTAAATCTTTTCTAGTCCCATAGTTATTTCCAAAATCACCCACATAAATGAAATCTTTATCTTGAGTGATGTCTTCATAATCAAAATTGATGGCTCCTCTTAGAAGAATTTTCTGAGTTACCTCACCTGTAGTTTCATCTAAACGATACATAGCAGGTTCTCCTCCAGAATCGTTATGTGTCCAAGGAGCATTTCGAAAATAGATTATACCACTGGTTTCTGAAACTTCCATTGCTATCTCGTCTACCAATACTTCAGATTCCATAATAACAGGATCGTAAAGGCAAGAGCCATCATTTTCCTGAGCCATGGAATTGTAATTGTTGGCATTAGGATCTGTACAGCCCAATTGAGCCATTGCCATACCAAAGGAGAAAATAAAAGTTATAATCAAAAAATGATTCTTCATTAGAGTGGGATTTATAATAGGAAAAGGAAGCGAAAACTATCTATAAACTTCTTTTTTAGAAGCTTTAAGCGTATTTTCTAATAGTGCGGCAATCGTCATTAGACCAACGCCACCCGGCACGGGAGTGATAAGGCTAGCTTTTTTACTTACCTCGTCAAAACTCACATCACCAACTATTTTGTATCCTTTTTCTGTATTGTCTTCTTTTCTGTGGATTCCAACATCGATAATCACTGCATCTTTTTTTACCATATCCTCAGTAAGGAATTCAGGTTTTCCTATAGCGGCTACAATAATATCAGCATTTGCTGTGATTTCTTTTAGATTCTCAGTTCTACTATGACAAAGAGTAACAGTAGCATTTCCTGGATATCCTTTTCGGCTCAATAATATGGACATTGGAGTACCAACAATATTACTTCGCCCTAAAATCACCACATTTTTCCCTGATGTTTCCACTTTGTATTCTTCTAGCATCATTAAGATTCCATAAGGAGTTGCAGGAAGATAAGTAGGAGCACCAATCACCATTTTACCAATATTGATTGGGTGGAAACCATCAACATCCTTAGCAGGATCTATTCTATTGATTACTCTATCTACATCAATATGATCAGGAAGAGGAAGTTGAACAATAAAACCATCCACCTCTGGATCGTTATTTAAGAAATCGATAATTTCGATTAATTCAGCTTCAGTAGTTTTTGCTGGATATTTATATAATGACGAAGTGATGCCCACCGAACGGCAAGCTTTTTCTTTACTCTTTACATAAAACTCACTTGCCGGATCTGCACCAACTAAAACGGCAGCTAAATGAGGAGCTTTCTCATCATTATCAATCATTTTAGCTACTTGAGCAGCTATATTATCTTTTATCTTCTTTGAGGTAACTTTTCCGTCAATTAATTTACTCATGCCTATCTTTTCCTCATTTTATTCATCATATTCATCATGTTTTTACCGCCACCGCCGCTCATCATTTTCATCATTTTGCTGGTTTCGGCAAATTGCTTAAGAAGTTGATTAACTTCTCTCACCTCTGTTCCTGCACCTGCTGCAATCCTTCTTCTACGACTTCCGTCGATGATTTTTGGATTTTCTCTCTCAGCTGGAGTCATGGAATATATAATGGCTTCGATACCTTTAAAAGCATCGTCATCTATATCAACATTTTTAAGGGCTTTTCCCATGCCTGGAATCATACCCATTAAATCTTTCACATTACCCATCTTCTTGATTTGCTTGATTTGATTCAAGAAATCGTTGAAGTTGAATTGGTTTTTAGCAATCTTCTTTTGAAGTTTTTTTGCTTCTTCTTCATCAAATTGCTCTTGGGCTCTTTCCACAAGGGAAACAATATCACCCATACCTAAAATTCTGTCAGCCATACGGCTAGGGTGGAATACATCTAAAGCATCCATCTTTTCACCAATACCTACAAACTTGATAGGCTTGGTAACAACTGAACGAATTGTAAGTGCAGCTCCACCACGAGTATCACCATCTAATTTTGTAAGGATAACTCCATCGAAGTTTAATTGATCATTAAAGGCTTTCGCTGTATTTACTGCATCTTGTCCAGTCATGGAATCCACAACAAACAAAGTATCATGAGGATTAATGGCTTTTTTGATTTCGGAAATTTCCTTCATCATCTGCTCATCTATGGCCAAACGACCAGCTGTATCTACCAGAACTACATTATAGCTACTCTCGTGAGCTCGTTTTACAGCATTTCTAGCAATATCTACGGGGTTTTGGTTTCCTTCTTCAGTATAAACATCAACTCCAATTTCTTCTCCAAGAACTTTCAACTGCTCAATAGCAGCAGGACGATAAACATCACATGCCACCATTAAAGGTTTCTTTCCTTTTTTAGTTTTAAGGAAATTGGCCAATTTAGCTGTATGAGTGGTTTTACCAGAACCTTGAAGTCCGGCCATTAAAATTACAGCAGGATTATTATCTATATTTAGTTCAGCAGCAGTACCTCCCATTAAATCTGCCAACTCATCGTGTACGATTTTCACCATTAACTGCTTAGGAGATACAGCGTTGAGAACATCTTGTCCCAATGCTTTGTCCTTTACATTAGCGGTAAAAGTTTTAGCGATTTTATAGCTTACATCAGCCTCTAAAAGGGCTTTTCTAATTTCTTTAATAGTCTCGGCCACATTAATCTCAGAGATTTTACCTTGGCCTTTAAGTACTTTGAACGAACGTTCTAATCTGTCATTTAATCCTTCAAACATATTCTTTTGGAATTTTAGGGCAGCAAAAGTAGTCATTTTATATGAAATTTCCTTGTTAAAATCATGCTTGATTTTTGTTAATGAAATTCAATATAATATCTTGGAATAATAGAAGGAAAGGGACTTAAGGGGCATAGGAATTTGGAAGGCATAAAAAAAGGTGCGATAACCAGTCGCACCTCAAACACAAACCATAATTAACCAAAGAAATATTATTCACTAATATTTCTTATGCAAATATAAGTGCTCTTTTAGAACATATATTAAGCAATTATTAAATGTTGGAGTAAAATGTGTAAATGAATTGGTTCAACGATTAAACGCTGTTTTTAAAGGTAAAATACAGTCGTTTTACTTAAAAAGTGATGTTTTTTTCGCTTTTATTACCTACTGCATCTTTGATAACGATTTTGAAATCATTTTTTTCTTGGAGTTTATCATTTAGTTTACAAGATAATCGCGATTTCTTGGGATCATATTGCATTAAAATCCAGGAACCATTGAGCCAAGCGTCGTATTCAGATATTCCACTTCCTTTATCCTTTATTGTAAAAGACAAGGTTTTAGGAGATTTGTTGGCTTCAAGTTTTGTTCTCATTTTTATGCTAGGTGAAATGGTATCTACAAGAATGAGGTATTCACCAAAATCTCGAGTTTTAAAAGTTAAGTCATTCCCATTTTCCCATTTACATGAATAGGCACTGATGCTTTTTTTGTAGTATTCGCCGATATATACTTTGCTTTTGAGCTTTTCTTGTATTTGAATATTTTTCAATTTTACTTGTAAGTGTTTCTGTAGTCCAGTTCCCACTTTACCAATTTGATACTTGTTTCCATTTACAGATTTACTGCTTTTTACCATAGAACTTGTAAAACTTAAAGTGTCATATAAGCTTCGTTTGGGAAAATAAACTTCGATATTTTCGTCTTCATAATTATTTTCACTCAAAGGGTAGTATAAATTACCAGTGGCAAGAGAATGGCTTTCTGCTACAGGTTGAGATAATACTGTAAAGTTGAGGATGGCTTTATTGTCATTAATGTCTCTTACCACATATTGGATGTGATGATAATTATTATCGTTAAATGAGAATATACCTTTGTTTTTTACATTCTTGTAAATAGGAAGTTTGTTATTGGGACTTTGATAAGTTCTCTGATAACGACTTTTCTTTTTCTTATAATAATCAAAATCGATTAATGTATTGAGATATCTTGTACTAGCAAAATTTAATCGTTCTACATTATGTGAGTATACAATATTTGAGTCCACAAAAACAGTGATTTCATATACACCATTTTTATTATTAGAATCGTTTTGTTTGTCAATAGTATTAATGCCTAAATAGAAATCTCCTGCAATTTCTAAAGTGTCTTTGTCTTTAAGAAGATAATCTGCTCCCCATCCTTTAAGACTATAGGTTTGTGCTTTTGATTTTCCTTCGATTAAAGCTTGTTCTTCCGCTGGGTAAACCCTTATGGAACGAATTGTAGGAGTAATAAAATCCTTTACTTTAAAGCCAAAAAACAAAGGGTTTATAATTTCTTGATTGGCTGTCTCTCGGATTTCAAAATGAAGATGTGGCCCTCCAGAACCTCCGGTATTTCCACTCAGTGCAATGATATCTCCTTTTTTTACTGGAAATTGCCCAGCTTTCATATATAAATCTACTGAGAAATTCTGTCTTTTATACTGTTGTTGTTCTACATATTTGGCAGCATCTCCTTTAAGTTCTTTCAGGTGTCCATAAACAGTGGTATATCCATTTGGATGATCAATATAAACGGCATTTCCATAACCCCATGGAGAAATCTTGATTCTGCTAACCCACCCATCGGCTGCAGCATAAATATTCTTTCCTTCCATTCCTCCAGTTTTAATATCGATTCCTCCATGAAAGTGATTGGAACGTAATTCTCCAAAAGTGCCAGATAAATATATTCTTCCTTCAACTGGAGAGCGAAAATAATCTTGGGGATATTTCGATTTCTCTTGTGCACTAAGATTTGTAAAAGTAAGGCAAGTAAGAAAAGTAAAAAGGAAATAAAGAGACTTCATAAATCTTGTTCGTTTTTGGGATTTGCAAAAATAGGAAATTTCGTTTTAAAGTGAAGAGTTAATAACTAACAGTTAACAGTGAATAGTTTCATAGTTCTAGAGTAATAGAAGGACACTGAGTTTATCTGGCTACGCAGCTAGACAGGCCTGTCGAAGTGTTCGTAGGGTTAGTGAGAACCTGAAAGGTTTCAAGTACGCAATATAAGTTCCTTTCAGGTTTGGGATGGTTCTTGAAAGTTAACAATGAAAAACGAAAAGTTAAAAGTGAGGAAAACCTGAAAGGTTTCAAGTCTGCTTTATAAGTTCCTTTCAGATTTGTGGGAGGCTCTTATAACCAGTAGCCAGTAGCCAGTAGCCAGTAGCCAGTAACCAGTAACCATTATCATGATTCCACAAGTTTATAAAGAGAAAATGACTTTTTTCAAAAAAAATAATGATAGGTTTTGATATTGAGAATAATTGTAAAAATTGCGTTTAACAGAGTTATTTCATTCATTTGTGTATTCGAGGCTAAAAAAATAATCTTAAGATTCCAATTCCACCCGAGGGTCAATAACTCTATATAGTATATCCACAACAATATTGACTAAAATAAGTAGGATGGCAACGAAAAGCACTGATCCCATCAATACAGGAAAATCATATTTCTCTAGTGAATTGACTATGACTAATCCCATGCCTTTCCAATCAAAAACATATTCCACAAAAACGGCTCCTGCTAATAAAGAAGCAAACCAGCCTGAAATAGTAGTGATTATAGGGTTAAGGGCGTTTTTTAAAGCATGTTTTCTGATGACTTGCCATTCTGTGAGGCCTTTAGCTCTTGCTGTTCTGATATAATCTTTTGCAAGAACTTCTTTTAAACTAGAAGAGCTTAATTCTGTTATAATGGCCAAAGGACGAATGCCAAGTGTTAAGGCCGGAAGAATCAGGTTTTTAAGGGCTAGATGCTTTCCATTTCCTAAATCATCAACTTCGTAGAGAGAGCCAAACAAATTAAGTCCAGTGTAATCCGCTAAAACAAAAGCGAAAAGCCAGGCCATTAAAATGCTGGCAAAAAAACTGGGCAAGGACATGCCAAAAACACTCAGTCCGAAAATGATGGAATTAAGAATTTTATTCGGATAAATAATATTGATCATGCCAAGGAAAACACCTGCAAACAAAGCAAACCCCATGGAAACAGCAGCCAATAGCAATGTTTTTGGAAATGCTTCAGCTAAAATACTTGTCACCTCTCTATTGCTCTGAAAACTCCTTCGTAGATAGGGTGGTTTAATAACAAGATGATGGTTCTTGATATTTGGTGAAATTTGTATTCCTGCAGACTCCTCCGTTTTTTCTTTTATTCCGATAGGAGAAAGGTCGTGTAGGAAATTGAGGTATTGAATATAAACAGGTTTATCTCTTCCAAGTTCTTTGTTGATGGCTTCAACCGATGCAATATCGGCTCTCTGTCCCAGCATCATTCTAGCAGGATCTCCTGGTAAAATATTGAATAAGAAGAAGACTAAAGTAGCTACTCCAAGTAGCACCCAAAATCCATAGAGCAATCTTTTTAATATAAAAGAGAGCACTATTTAAGTTTTATGATTTCATCATATTCTGGCAAGTGCCCTTGAGCCCATTTCCCAATGATTTCTCCATCTTTTAAAACAACTAATCCAGGATTAGAACGGACTATAGTTTTTAAATCGATATCATCACTTTGATAAAGGTCAGAGTAGAATTCTTGTTCTTTTTGAAAGTCGACAATGACGTCTTCGCTACTGGCGGTAATCAAGCTAAAAGAATAAGCATTTTCTTCTGCAAGCCTTTTAATTTCTTTCATCTTCTCAAGGTTTTCCCAGTCACCTTCGTTTAAATCATAAGAAATAAGAAGGAAATGATACATTGGATCTGCTACAATATTATCGGTGATGTCTTGGCCAGCTAAATCGAAGAATCTGATATCAGAAACTCTTTCATTGGGATCAACAACTCGCATATCGGAATATTCCCACTGGCTCATCCAAACACTATCATTAAATGGGTAGTTGGGTGATAGGTATTCTTCAGTATCGCCTGTAGTTTTGTTTTTGTATATCAGATAGTACTCTAATGGTTGTGGGTTTTCAACTTTAAGATTAGTGCCTACTTTCCAAGATCTAAAATCAAGGACAGGAAGTCTGTTGATATTGTAGGAGTTGAAAAGTGTAAATCCAAATACCACAAGTACTGCTAATGACCATTCCGTAGTTTTATTATAAACGCTATCGAATTTATTTCTAGTAAAGAATACAAAAATGAGGAAGAAGTCAATAACTATGTTTTTATAGAAAGTCTCCCAATTGGTGAGGATAAGAAAATCGCCAAAGCAGCCACAATCAGGAACTGGATTAAAAATGGCATCATTTAAAGTGAGGAAAGTGAAGAATATCATCATCAATGTGACCAGCCAAGCTGTGAATTTCTTGAAAATATTGAAAACCAAAAATACACCTAATGAAAATTCGGTTACGCAAAGAAAAACAGCCAGAGGTAAAGCAAATGGAATGGCCCATTCTGTTCCAAAGGCAATGAAATAATCTTCAATCCTATATGCCGTTCCGAGAGGATCTACTCCTTTAACAAATCCTGAAAATATAAAAACTAATCCTACAAATAATCTGCTGATCATTCTTGCAATACGTATCATTTGGTCAATTTTTTAATATAAAATGCTAATGCATGCAAAATTGCAATTTTTATTTGGGAGTATGAAATTATTGCAGCTGATTATTGTTAATGGTGTGTAAATGGAGGCTTGCTGTAGTTCCTATTGATATTTTAGATGGATAGTTAATGATAAATATTCCATTAAGAATAGTTTGGAGCTCAATGTGTGAAACTAGAATTAGTGAGTGCTTAACCATATAACTCTCTCTGTTAAAACAAAAAAATCACGCAAAGAAAATGCAAAGGTGAATCGCAAAGTTCGCATTAGAAACTAGAAGTAAACTTATACTCGATAGTTAAGCTTGAACATCCAGCATCGAGCATCCAGCAACTATTTCTTCTCAGATAATAAAATCAAAGCAAACAGCGCATAATTAATCATGTCTTGATAATTAGCATCTAATCCTTCAGAAACAATGGTTTTGCCTTCGTTATCTTCTATGGATTTAATTCTGAGGAGCTTCATTAATATGATGTCGTCTAGAGAAGAAATACGCATATTTCGCCATGCTTCGTCATAATCGTGGTTTTTGTCTTCCATCAAAGACATAGAGCCAGTGACATGAGTATCATAGAGTTTTTCGAGTTCCTTTGGTTCGATATCTCCACTTTCTCCTGAGCCTCGCTCCAATTGAATAAGAGCCATTACCGAATAATTAACGATGCCAATAAACTCTGGTTCAATTCCTTCGTTTACTTTGCTGTTTCCTTTTTCTTGAATGGAACGAATTCTACTAGCTTTAATATAGATTTGGTCAGTTAATGAGCTGGTTCTGAGTATTCGCCACGCGCTACCGTAATCAATCATCTTGTTCATGAATACGCTTTTACACAGCGCAATGGCTTCTTTGAATTGTTGGCTAGTATTTGACATTGGATATATCTTCTTAATTTAGCCGCAAAATTAATTAAATGAACGAAAACTACACCTCTTTTTCGAAATTTCAATGTGGAGATTTGTCTCTCAATTTGGAAAGCCCTCAGATTATGGGGATTCTGAACTTGACAAAGGATAGTTTTTTTGATGGTGGAAGATATCACGAAGGAGATGCTTTTTTAAAGCAAGCAGAAAAATTGCTTAAGGAAGGATGTTCCATTATTGATATTGGAGCAGCTTCTACACGGCCTGGAGCAGAATTGATAGATGAGGAAGAGGAGTGGAGTGTTTTGGAAAAGCCATTGTTGAAATTGAGAAAAGAGTTTCCGCAAATTATTTTTTCTGTTGATACTTATAATGCAGCTCAGGTTAAGAAATGTGATGCCATTGGAGTAAACATCATTAATGATATTTCTGGCGGTTCGTGGAATGAGGAAATGTATGCAGAGGTTTCCAAATTCAATATGGCTTATGTGATGATGCATATCAAAGGTGAGCCCAAAACCATGCAGAGCAAAACGGAATATTCTAATGTTATTGGAGATGTGAAGAATTATTTTGAGGAGGGCATCAAGAAACTTAATGAGCTTCAATTTGATAATATCATTTTAGACCCAGGTTTTGGATTTGCAAAAACCTTGGAACAGAATTACAAATTATTGGCAAAAATGAGTCAATTGGAGGGTTTAGGATATCCGTTATTGGCAGGATTGAGTAGGAAATCTATGATATTTAGAGCGCTTGAGATTAAGCCAGGTGAAGCCTTAAATGGAACCACAGCCTTGAATATTTTGGCTTTGCAAAATGGCGCTAAAATTCTACGAGTTCACGATGCTAAAGAAGCTCATGAAACCATTCAACTCTTTTCACTGTATAAAGAAGGTGAAAGAGCTGTATAGGTTTTTATCATTTGGATGATTTCGCTTAAATAGCATCCTCAGAATCAATTTTTAAAATACCTTTGCCGCCTTAATTAAGAAATACTGAATGTTAGCATTTGTAACAGGTTTTATAGAGTTGAGATTCCTCGATGTATTAGATATCGCGCTGGTTGCGGTACTTCTTTACATGCTCTATACTTTGTTAAAAGGAACTGTTGCCATTAATATTTTTGCAGGTATTGCAGCCATCTATTTCATTTGGCGATTGGTGGTGGCTTTACAAATGGAAATGCTAAGCCAAATCCTTGGAGCTTTTATTGGGGTTGGTTTTATTGCTTTGATTATTGTTTTTCAGCCAGAACTCCGACAATTTCTCTTGGTTTTTGGAACTCCAAAAGTTCTAGAGATATTACCAGAAAGATTAAAGTTTCTATTTCAAAACTTCCAAACAGAACAACCAAATTTAGATTCTGATGCTATAATTCAAGCTTGTAGAAGAATGGGGGAGGATAAAACTGGAGCATTAATAGTGGTAGCACATCAGCATGAATTAGCTGATATTATTGAAACAGGAGAAGTAATGAAAGCTAGAATCTCTGACCAATTAATTGAGAATATCTTCTTTAAGAATAGCCCGCTTCACGATGGTGCCATGGTGATTAGTAATAATATCATTCAGGCTTCAGGATGTATTTTACCGGTTTCGAAAAATAGAAATATTGATGTTTCCATGGGCCTAAGACATAGAGCAGCCATAGGAATCACCGAAGATACAGATGCAGTTTCTTTGATCGTATCAGAAGAAACAGGCCATATTTCTTATTGTAAAAATGGAGTGGTGATTCAGAATGTTCAAGCCCATCAATTAAAGAATTTCTTGGATAAGGAGTTTAATCCGGTTTAGGGTAAATGTATACTTTAAATTGTCCACAGATTTTCATAAATTAACACAGATCACATACAAAGCTAAGCTTTGCTATAATTCATAAGTAGATATAATTCGTGAAAATTAGCGTAATTCGTGGACAGTTTTTCTCTTTTATTAATCCTTGATTTTTTAATTAGAACTGTAAGTATGAGTTTACACTGTAATTTGAATCAAATCATTTGTTTAGCTATAACATATTATGTTGAAATAGGGTTAACTTGAATTTGTCCACCAATAGCTTTTAGAACTTTCATGATAGTTGCGAATTGAGGTTTGGCTCCATCAGAAAGTGCTTTGTATAAACTTGGTCTACTTAATCCAGTTTCTTCAGCAATTTTAGTCATTCCAATTGCTTTCGCGATGTGGCCAATCGCATTTATTATATCATTGGTATTTCCTTCTTCTAAAACATTATTTAAATATTCAGCAATCATCTCTTGACTGTCCAAATAATCTGCTATATCGAATTTTGTTGTTTCCATTTTAATCATTTATTTTTCTCCAAATTTCTTTTGCTTTCAAAATATCTCTTTGTTGGGAAGATTTGTCACCACCAACTAGTAAAATGATTATTTTCCCGTTCTTCTCTTTGAAATAAACTCTATAACCTTTGGCATAATTCACCTTAAGTTCTAGTATTCCATCCCCAACAGGCTTACAATCTCCAAAATGTCCATCAGATTCAATTTTTTGAATCCTAAATAGGATTTTTGCTTTGGCTTTTAGGTCTTTGAGCTTTCTAAACCATTTTTCAAACTCAGTTGTTTTTTCAATAAAGAATATTTGCATGTATCTAAGTGGATACAAATATACGAATTGTTTTTGATATCAAATATTCAATGGAGGAAACAGGCCATATTTCATATTGTAAAAATGGAGTGGTGATTCAGAATGTTCAAGCCCACCAGTTAAAGAATTTCTTGGATAAGGAGTTTAATCCGGTATAAGAAAGTAATTTATAATTCTTAAATCTCCTCAATCACAAACCCAGTCTTCTTTAAATCATTCCAGAAATCAGGGTAGGACTTGTTGACCACATTAGGACTTTCAATGGTGATTTCACCAAAAGGAATAGCCAAAGGAGCAAAGGACATGGCCATACGGTGGTCGGCAAAAGTTCTTACTGGGCGATTAATCTTTACTTCAGATGCTTCTAACTTAATGCTATCCTCAGAAGTGTCTAGCGTTAAGCCCATATCTTTAAGCTCAGTATGTAGTGCATGAATTCTATCTGTTTCTTTGAAACGAAGATTGTGTAATCCGTGGAACTCTCCGCTAATTCCTAAGCCAGCTGAAGTACAAACCAAAGTTTGAACCATATCAGGATAATCTAAGAAGTTATGCTTGAAATGTTTACAATGGTTGTTGGTTTTGGTTAAGCGAACTCCGTTTTCTAAAAACTCACTATGAACTCCAAATTGCTCGTAAACTTCAGCAATCATTGAGTCACCTTGAATACTGTCTTTCTTTAAGCCATGTAAAAATAAATCAACATCCTCAGAAAAAGCAGCCATTTGATACCAATAAGAAGCAGCACTCCAATCACTTTCTACATGATATTCTCTGCGACTCGAATATTGTTGCTTTTTAATGGCGATGGCATTTTCATGCATCAAAATTTCTATACCAAAATGCTCCATTACTCGGGCTGTCATTTTAATATAAGGCATGGAAGCCACTTCGCCTTTCAAATACATGATGAGGCCATTAGTCATTTTGGGAGCCATCAACATCAAAGCAGAAATATATTGAGAACTCACGGTAGCATCAATATCTATAACTCCACCTTTAATTCTTTTACCTTCCACTAAAATTGGAGGAAATCCAGGGTTTTCTATATATCTGATATTGGCACCAATTTCTTTTAATGTATCCACTAAAATTTCTAATGGACGTTCTTTCATCCTTTCAGAACCAGTAATTAACGATTTTACATTTATAGCAGAAGCATAAGCCGTTATAAATCGCATGGCCGTACCTGAGTCTTGCATATCAAGGGTTACGGAAATGTTGGTTCCTTTTAAGCGTAATAGTGTTTCTAATGCACTAAGAAGTACTTTGGTATCATTGCTTTTCGAAAGGTTTTCAATTTGTAAATCATCAGAGCCTAGAATGGCATCTATAACTAGTAGTCTATTACTTTCGCTTTTTGATGCAGGCAAATAAATATCGCCCTTCAATTCTTTATTGGCTTTTCTAACGATATAACTCATCTTAGTTCTCTTTATAAAATTTGATTGATTCTTTGATGTCGTCCAAATTTGTGTCTTGATTGATGACCGATTTCCCAATGGATGATACAAAGGTAAGATTTAATTTATTCCCACTCTTCTTTTTATCTTGTCCTAATAAAGATTCTATTTGATTTAGGAATTCTTCGGTGATGTCATATGCTTGATAGTAACTAGATATACCTTTGAAAATACTAGTGTACTCATCTTGGCTTAATAGGCCTTTTTTAACAGATAAATAAGATTCTAGAATCATTCCTATAGCTACAGCTTCCCCATGAAGTAAAGGATTTGAATCATTTTTTAATGAATAGCTTTCTAGGGCATGTCCTAAAGTATGTCCAAAATTCAGTGTTTTTCTGATGTTTTTTTCTGTAAAATCTTGCTCCACCACTTCCTTTTTTATGAGGATGCTATTTTCGATATAACCTTCTATGTTTTCTACTGAAAGCTCTTTTACTTGAATAAGTGTTTCCCAATGGTTTTTATCAGTAATTAGGCCATGTTTTAGCATCTCTGCCCAACCACTTAAAATTTGTCTTTGGTCTAAAGAATTTAGAAATGAAGTTTGAATGAAAAGGCTTTTAGGTTCATTAAATAATCCAACTTGATTTTTAAAATGACCCAAATTAACAGCTGTTTTACCACCAATACTGGCATCAACCATTGATAATAGACTGGTTGGAATATTTACAAAATCCATTCCTCTCTTAAAAGTTGAAGCAATAAATCCTCCCAAATCAGAAATCATTCCACCACCAAAGTTAATGAGAAGACTAGACCTGTCAGCCTCGTATTCTCCTAAAGCATGCCAAAGCTGAGCTGCTATTTCAATGTCTTTTGATGATTCTCCAGCTTCAATAACGAGAACCTCCGCTTTTTTAATCTCCTCGGACTCTTGTTGTAAAATGGGCCAACAATGCTCCATTATATTTTCATCCATGAGAATAAATAGCTTGGAGTATTCATGTTTTGCTATATAAAAATCCAATTGTTCTCCAGCCGATTCGCAAATGTAAATGGGGTAGTTTTGGGTTGATATTATGCTTTCTTTCATGGACTATACTTTTTTGGAGCAAATTTGCTTATAAATACAAAATCTGCAAGATTTTTCTTCATTTGTTTGGGTAAATAGAATATCAGGATTAAAAATTTCAGAGATTAAGGTTGTAAAATCCTCATCAAGTTGCTCCAAATCTACTTTGCCTGTTTTAAGCATTAGATATGGCGTTTGGATTTTTCGGAATGATATAATCCCAGATATGGTAGAATGATATTTCTGTTTATCATACATCCAATAATATACAAAAAGCTGTAAAGCCTTATCGTAATCTGGATTGGAAAAGATTTTGTTTAAGTCGTCCTCTGGTTTGTAGTCAGGAACTTTTACGTTTTTTTCTTCTACTTTTCCGGTCTTATAATCTAAAATTCGGAGCTGATTTTCGTAAATATCAATTCTATCAGCAATTCCTTTAATCAGAACTTTTTGTTTACTTCCTGTTAACTCTAATTCTCGTTCCAACTGATCTTCCACTGCCACTATTTTTAAAACAGACTTTTGTTTTTTAGCCGTGTTTATTTCATGTTTTATGAAATGCTGGAGATAATGTAATGTATCTTTATAGCTTAAATAATTAGCGCCCTCCTCTAATTGCCCTTTGAAATCATTTTTTGCAAAATATTCTTTCAATAGTTCTGGTAAATCTTTGAGTAGTTCTTCGAGTTTATCGAAAGGAAAGTCAATGCCAATAAATGGTTTGTAGAAGTCTTCCAATAAATGATGAATCACATTTCCGATCATTCTTTCATCAATGGTTTCTACAAACTCTTCAGGTTCTTTAATCTTAGCAATCTTTTTGAAATAGAACTGCAGAGGACATCGAACATAACTTATAATATGAGTTGGGGATAAGCCAACCTTGGCAATTGAATCCAATTTCTTTAAACAAGCTTCATCTTTTTCTATAGTGATTTCTTCAATATCTGAAAGTTTTAAATCTTCGAAATTAAGAAGCCTTTCATGTATGATAATTTCTTTATTATATCTCGGTAGTTCAAACTGTAATTGTTTGATGAATCTACTTTTTTCTCCTCCACTCATTTTCTTTTTTGTGGTGGAATATATAATCTCAACTTTTTTTGCTCTTTGAATGAGTCGATAAAAGTGATAAGCAAAAACGGCAGTTCTTTCTTGAACACCAGGTAATTCATATTCATATCTTATGTCAGCAGGGATAAAAGAATTCACATGAGTGGATGCAGGTAAAATATCTTCATTGGTACTTAAAAGAATCACATTCTTAAAGTCCATCAATCTGGTTTCAAGTAATCCCATTAATTGTAAGCCCTCATCAAATTTGCCAAGGAAGGATTGCTTAATGGTTTTGATAAGTTGCTTATAGAAAGTATAATAGGTTTGGAAGCTTTGTGGTTGGTTATTATCTTTAATCAACTGTGATAATCGAACTACTATACTCTTGATTTGCAAAAGTGCATCAATTTCTTGTTCTGTTATATTATTATTCGCTAGGCTTCTTGTTTCTAAAACAAAATCTATCAAAGCAGAAATAGATTCGTTTAAATGCTGAGCTTGATTCTCATGATTTTTAAAAATATCATTTATCGTGCTTAATCCAGCTTCTTGCAAGATTGCAGAAACCATTTCTGTTCCCACAAAATGAAGAGGAATGGTATGAGAAAGTTTAGAGGAGTCTATATTTTCTTGTTTTAGGAGTTCATTATTAAGAACTTCTATCAAATTGCTTTTGTGAATGTGAAACTGAGCTGATTCGAGTGAATTGAGTTTATGAGCATGTAGGTGTAGCCGAATAAACGATTCCACAAGACGATATGCATGACTATGAGTAATCGGAAAACCCATAGTTATGTTTAGTTTCTCAAGCAATTCATTAGAAAAACTATTTAGTAGAGGTAATAATAGGTTTTCATCAGCAGGGATAACCACAGTTTGAGACAGTTCTTTATCATCTTTTGCTTCTAAAATCTGATTGGTCAACCTGGCTTGACCCAAAACTCCAGGGCTTCCAATTATATTGATTAGTTTGTCCTTCTGCATGAAAAAACTTGATGCTTGTTTTTCCACTTCTTCACTCCATTTGGTATGTTTTCTCATGTAAAAGCCTGCTTCCATCAACCCATCATCAAAATAATAATGGTCCACATCCCAAATAACTTGAGTGATAGGCATTCTCACCAATTTCTTGATAATGATTTCCTCACTAGTGGTTAAAGCATTAAATCCAGCCACGGTGATATTTTCCCACTCTAGTTTCAGTAATAGATCATCGCAGTTTTCTGCAAAATGACGATAGGCCATTCCTTGGTAGCAAGCTTGTTCAAGATAAAGGCACTCTCGAAAATCTTCATAAACATAAGCCAGTTGATTATAAAAGCTCAAATATTCTTTTTGAGAAGCACTCAATGGACTTCCATCAGGGTTCCATTGTTGAATAGCTTTGGCTTCACTTAAATAGGAGAATATGGATTTTCCATTGGCCATATTCATATCTATCTCATTGAAATCGTGGATAAGTGTGGCTGAATAATTCAAGAATGCTTCGAATTCAATTTCGCTTGAAGGGTCTTGCTGCTGCATGACTTCGTAAAGGTGAAAAGTAAGGTCAACTTCATCTAGTTTAATCAACTGCAGGTGATGAAAGATAAATTCATCGATGGAGAAAATCTGAGGTAAAAATCCACCTTCTGTATTCCGCTCCATAATTCCTTTTTTGATAAAGCGACTGGCTCTTCTATTCGGCGTGATGATGCACCTTTTTAATGCTGATGTTTCTGTGTTTTCGACAAATACATCTGCTATTTCATCTATGAATTTTCTCATTTGCTCAACCATTTATTTGCTTTGTCTATGGCTTCAGGTTTTCCTAAATCCATCCAGAAGCTATCCTCAATTTCCATAGCTTGTATTTCTTCTTTCTGACTCATTTCAATATAGATTGGAATAATAGGGAAAGCATTTTCTTTATTAAAATAGGGGAGGGTGCTTTTGTTAATGATGTGAATACCATTGAAAGCAAAAAGCTGATAACCTTCTATATTTATATTCTCAGGTTTTGTTTCCTTAGTTTTAATATTGGTCCATGCGCAAAGCTTGTTAAACTCGTTGAACAATAAATACCTCGATGTGCTTCTTTTCTGAACCAAAAGAGAGACTTTAGCATTTGAGTTTCTATGCTGAGAAATCATCTTTTTTAAGTCAAAATCAGTCAGGATATCCACATTATGTACCAATAAATCTTCTTTTTCATCGAGTAGCTGTAATGCTTTTTTTAAGCCTCCTCCGGTATCTAGCAATTCATCTCTTTCATCAGAAATAATGATGTTACATCCAAAGTTTTTGTTCTCTTCCAAATAAGAAATAATCTGTTCTCCAAAATGATGAATGTTGATAATGATATCTGTAATTCCGAAAGATTTAAGTTTCATTATTAAATGACCTAGCATTGGTTTCCCTTGAAGAGGAACCAGAGCTTTTGGAGTTGATTTCGTATAAGGAAATAATCTGGTACCAAGACCAGCAGCGAATATAAATGCTTTCAAATCTGTTTTTTTTCAAAGTTAGAAAAATATACCGATGATATAATTAAATGAGCATAAAACTAATAATCAATTTCCCTTAAATATATATCGGCATTTACCATTGTAAAATCAAAAACGAGCTATCCGCTCAATTTTACTTTACAAACTTAGGGTGGTATTATCAAAAATGCTTGTGAAAATCAACTCAAAAAAAAACTGCCCTTTATAAAAGAGCAGTTTCTATTTGGGGATTGCAAAATGTTATTGCAATTTGATTTTCTTTTCAAGTTCAGCTACATAAACTCTAAACTTCTTATCAGTTTCTGATAGGTTGTTTATCGTCTTAACAGCGTGAAGAACAGTAGCGTGGTCTTTGTTTCCGCATTGTTTGCCAATATGAGCTAAAGATGATTTAGTATGTCTCTTACTAAAGAACATGGCTAACTGACGGGCTTGTACCACTTCACGTTTACGAGTTTTGCTATTGATCACATCAAGGGGTAATTGGAAATATTCACAAACTACTTTCTGAATATATTCAATACTGATTTCTCTGTTAGTAGATTTCACGTACTTGTCGATAATCTGCTTAGCTAAATCAATCGTAATTTCTTTTCTGTTTAAAGAGGACTGGGCCAAGATAGAAATCAAAGCGCCTTCTAGTTCTCTTACATTATTTGTAATGCTATAAGCTAGATACTCCACAACGTCTCTTGGCATTTCAATACCTTCATTATAAAGTTTCTTGCCAATAATAGCGATTCTAGTTTCTAGATCAGGAGTTTGTAAATCGGCAGCTAATCCCCATTTAAATCTGGAGAGGAGTCTGTTATTAAAACCACTCAACTCTACTGGTGGAATATCAGAAGTAATAATGATTTGCTTGTCTTTTTGGTGGAGATAATTGAACACTTGGAAGAATACATCTAGTGTTTTTTCTTTTCCAGAAAGGTGGTGAATATCATCAACAATCAATACATCTACCATCTGATAAAAATGGATAAAATCGTTTTGGTTATTATTTCTGATGGATTCAATAAACTGCTGCATAAACTGGTTACTATGAACATATAGTACCGTTTTTTCAGGGAAGTTGTTTTTTACCTGAATCCCAATAGCTTGCGAGAGATGTGTTTTTCCTAGTCCAGTAGGGCTATATAAAAACAATGGGTTAAAAGATGTTTTTCCAGGGTTTTCGGCAACTGCATAACCAGCTGAACGAGCTAGTCTGTTACAATCTCCTTCAACATAGTTTTCAAAAGAATTGCTTTCAACCAAGTTTGAATTCACTTTCACCTTTTTTATACCAGGTATGATAAAAGGATTAGGAATGTCTTTATTATTGTCTTTTTGCATATCGTAAGGGGGAGTTACTGAAGGGTTTCTAGTAGCTCTAGCATTCGAAGTTGGAAGCTTTATGGTATAAGGAGGTTCACTCTTATCACCAGAAGTATTATCCATAACAATACTATACTCAAGACTTCCGTTAGGGCCAAGTTCCTTTTTAACTACCATTTTAAGTAGTTTGATATAATGCTCCTC
>JADGDY010000215.1 GCA_016744655.1 Bacteroidales bacterium
ATTTACTTTTATTTCTGCCTCAAGTTTTATTCTGTTTTCTTTATCTAAAATAGTACTTTCAATAGTATTTCTGACTTCACATGATTTACAAATATCCCACGTTCCGCAGGTATTTGGGTTTTCAAAAATAGTTATACAGCTAAAAAAATCTCCACATTTTTTATTAATTATATATTCGTTTTCTTTATCAATAAAATCTAATCCAGTTTTATTGATTTTCAAAATCTCTGTTTTGCTATTAAGTAACATCATAATTGCAGGAGAATTATCAAAAATAACCTGCAAATCTCTTTTTGTCTGTTCTATTGAAATCTCAAATAGTTTTTGTGCGGTTATATCTAATGTTGTTCCAAAAGCACTTTCTAATTCACCTTTTGAATTGTACTTTAATTCAGCTTTATCTTTTATGTAACGTATTTCACCATTAGGCCTAATGATTCTGTATTCTGTGTTAAAAGATTTCTTTTTGCTCCATGCCAAATCAGCAATATTAAGCAAGGAATCTCTATCCTCAGGATGGATCAAGTCTATCACGCTTTCTACTCCAGGAGCAAACCTATCAGAATCTTGACCAAAGATTCTATACATTTCATCTGACCATTCCAACCTTGCATTGTGCATTCCAATGGTCCAATGTGCTAAATGGGCTGTACTTTGTGCCCTTTGATGTAAAGTGTGATTTCTTTTTCCTTGCTCATCAACTTTCCTTCTTTCAAATACAGTTGCCAAAATCCAGACAATAGTTTTGAAAAAATGAATCTCACTTTGGGTCCAAACTCTATGTTGCAAGCAATCATCAAAACCAAAAGAACCAAATCTCTTTTTTTGAACCTTAAAAGGCAAAATAAAAATAGATTTTATGCTTTGTTGTTCTAGAATCTGAAATAAATCCTCAGGCAATGTCTTTATATCAGAACAATTTAATTCTCTTTGTTCTTCTGCGAGTTTCTTCCATGATGGAATACTATCATAAGATATATTCTGTAGTTCTTCTTTTTGCTTCAAGGTCTCATCAATACACCATTCAAATGAATTGCTTAAATAATCTCCGGTAATGTCATCTTCAAATATATAAACTCTACTTGCTCCAACATCTTTCCCTATTATTTCAAGGGCATGATTTACTTTTTTATCAAAATCATCAAGATTTAAAAAACTATATGATATTTCAGCTACTATTTTTTCATGATTATTAGGTGAATAATAGTTTTGCTGATTTATTATATTTGAGACACTGGAACTTTTAAACAAGTCCATTCGAAGCTTTAATTCATCAATTTGTAATGGAGAATTTAAAAAGTCATTTACTCCTAATGCTGACAATTTATGATAATCAATACTTAACAGATTAGATGTCATAAAAAAGACTGGTCCATGACTAATTCTATTCCATTCTTTTATAAATGAAGATAATAATAGGAAATCATTATTAACAAGTATTAAATCCAATAACAGACAATCAATTGAATTAGATAAATCAGGCAAATAGCTAATTGTTTCTAGATTAAAATCTTTAAATATAATACTAGTAATTCCTGTTTTTGGAATTTCTGTGTAATTTGTACCTCTCCCAACCAATAATATCCTCATTTTACAGCACAATTAATTATACAAAACGAATAACTTAGAAATAGAGTATTATTTGATAAATGTAAATTCAATATATTTTACCTGCTTTTCTTCGTATAACATATCGCAACAAAGATAATAATTTTACCATTTATCCAACAGTTAAGAAATCCATTAACCTTCTATTAACCTAGCATATATTATGAAATCAATTTGGGAAAGAGAGCATTAATACAAAATCTTTTAATAGGCTAAAACTTAGATTTTTTCACACAAGTATTAATTGTATAACAAAAAACTAGTTAGATGATAAATATCCTAAAGAAACTTCACTTCCTTTAAATCATAAGCCTGAGCTTCCTGACCTTGTTTTGCTAATAATAAGCGACCGTATTCATCAACACCAATAATTTTTCCTGTGATGATGCCTTTTGCAACTTTATAAGTGCAGAATTCGTCTCTTTGATATAATAGTTGATGATATTCAGAAATGAGTTTTGCGGGCTTCTTTTGGAGGAGTCTATACTTCTTCATTAGAGTAGAAATTAGATAATGAAGCTCCTCTAAGGGTTCGTATTCAGCAGGTTTCAGTTGAACAAGTGAAACAGGATTGGGTGCGTCAGACATAAACACTTCCTGATTGATATTTAATCCTACTCCAAACATTGATTTAGATAGTCTATTCCCGGCAATTGCATTTTGTATTAATATGCCAGCTATTTTTTTCTTGCCTACATAAATATCATTTGGCCATTTTATTCTGAGTTGTTTAAGTCCTTTGCTTTCCAAATAATCTATAATGGAAAGAGAAACCCATCTGCTAATTTGAAAAGCATCTATGGCTTCTAAAAACTCTGGAAATACTACTGAGCTGGTTAAAATATTTTTATTGGCTTCGCTTTCCCATACATTGGTATCTTGGCCTTTTCCTTTAGTCTGGAAATCAGTTGATATGGTATGAAAATCAGATAAATTAACCTTCGACGAAAACTCCCAAAGAGTTTCATTGGTAGATTCCATTACTTCCATATGTTGATGCAGGAAGTTGGGCATATTAGTTCAGCTTTATAAAATGATAAGTAATACTTCCTTTTTGAACTTCTGCAGCATCTACATCTGGGGTGAATTTTGCTTTAAGTGCTGCTTGTCGGGCCATGTTTCTCAGTTTAATATCTGTAACATTAGTTCCTTTTTGCATCACCTCTGCTCTTGTAACTTCTCCCATCTTATTCACCCAAATACTCACCACTACCTTTCCTTGATCATCGGAATTATAAGTAGGCTTGGGAAGACTTTTTGCTTTTCTATTTCCTAGATTAAATGAAATACCATTTCCTTGCCCACCAAGACCATCGTAACCATTTGAATTAGGATCACCAGTAACCTTACCTTTGTCGCCAGCTTCTTTATCAGGACCTTCGCTACTATCACCTGTAGTGCTTTTCTTTCCTGTATACATTAACCTAGGATCAACAACTGGTTCTGGCTCTGGTTCAGGTTCTATCTTTTCAGGAGCTTCAACAGGCTTTTCCACTACTTGTTCTTCTACCACTTCTGGTTTTTCTTCAGGAACTTCTTTAGGCTCTTCCTGTTTTGGTTTCTCTGGCTTCTCAGCTGGTTTTTCTTGTATGGCTGGGGCTTCATCAGAGATTTGATCTACTATCTCTTCCTCCTCCTGACTTGCAGTTTCTTCAACGGGAACAGGTGTAGGAGCTTTAGGCTGCTCCATGGGCTTCTGCCTTTGCTGATAGCCACTTCCCACATCTGAAAAACCAAGATTTACTTCAACACCTTCCTCTTCTGGCAATGGCAAAGGAGTGGATAATCCTAAAAATATTAGGAGAATCAGAAGCAAAGTATGGAAGATGATGGCTCCAATTGTTGCGCGTATTCTATCTTTCTTTTCCGACATTCAATCTATTTTGGTTTGGTAGCCAATATGACTTTATGCTTGGTTAATCGTCCTTTATTAATCTGATTAACAGCATCTATCACCGTTACTACATATTGAACTGGAACAGATTTATCACTTCTTAGAACCACTGTTCCTTGGTCGTATACTTGCAAAGCTTGTGCCAAAACACTTTCTAGGTTTTCATCCTCTACCCTACGCTTTTCCAAATAAAAGTCGAATTGATCATTTATATAAACAGTCACATTCTGCTTCGACATGGTTTTACTACTGCTACTTGGCAACAATAGTTTAATTGCATTGGGACTGATCAATGTGGAGGTGATCATAAAGAAGATCAACAGCAGAAATACCAAATCCGACATACTTGTCGCATTGAATTCAGCTTTACGTTTATTTCTTGATTTAATAGCCATTTTCTTCTTTTTAATTATGCTGCTGGTTCGTTCAATACATCCATGAATTCACTAGATTTGGCTTCTAAAAGGAAAACCAACTTATCTACTTTTGCAACAAGAATATTGTATAAAACATAAGCAATAATACCAACTACTAAACCACCAACTGTAGTAATCATAGCCTGGTAAATACCACTTGATAAAAGCTGAATATCAATATTGTTTCCAGCCATCGACATATCGTAAAATGCAATAATCATTCCTATAACTGTTCCTAAGAAACCTAGCATTGGAGCGGTACTGGCAATAGTTGCCAACATAGAAACATTTTTCTCTAAACGACTTACCTCTAGGTTCCCTACATTTTCAATCGCAGCATTTATATCGTTTAGCGGCTTACCAATTCTTGATAATCCTTTCTCAATCATACGAGCCATTGGAGTATTCTCTCTTTTACATAATTCCTTTGCAGTATCAATTTTACCACTGTGGATATTATCGCGTATGATATTCATAAAGTTTTTGTCTTCTTTAGAATTTCGAGAGATGATTAAATATCTTTCAATGAAAATATATACTGAAACCAAGGACATTAGCCCTAAAATCGCCATAATCCATCCACCTTTCATTACCAGGTCGAGAATGCTTACCGAAAGCTCCCCAGCTTCACCATTCATCATAGCATTAGCGGCATTCAGACTATCAGCCACCACATTGGCTTGCGCCATATTCTGTAAAAGAAGTATAATATTCATGTTTATCAATTTTGAAAATAAAAGTACAGATTACACCAAGCTCCTATATTTAATAATTGTTCTTTTTTAAACAGAGCTATGTTAATAGTAAAACTAAAAATCGAGATAAATATTGTTAGGGATAAATGATAGATTTGGCAATAAGAAAACACTAGGACT
The DNA here is from genome assembly GCA_016744655.1 of Bacteroidales bacterium. Lineage (GTDB taxonomy): Bacteria > Bacteroidota > Bacteroidia > Bacteroidales > UBA12170 > UBA12170. The sequence continues at coordinate 4,794 of JADGDY010000215.1, forward strand.
ATAAAATACAAAACCGATTTTAAATAAGCTTACAACATCAAATTACTTTAGACTCCTGCTGATTTACTCTCTCCGCTTTATACAAACTACATTGTTGGTTTTGCCAAAAAAACATCACCTGAGCTTAACCCCAGTTTCCTATAAGGTCGCCATACAAGCTTCAACAAAAAAACAAATTTGACTTTAAGACTATTTATTCCTTATAGAATTATTATATACATCCGCTCCTTGTGGCTCACTACAACAACATTGTTCACACTCCTTATCAATACATTAAAAAGCTTACCTTAAGTATAAGTTTGAGTATTAAACAAACAATTACTATTAAAAATAACTTAACTTTTCATCATATCAAATAAAACACATCCATTTTCAAAACGTAAAAACTCACACTCTAGTAAAAAAATACAATTATACGATTCAATAAAATGCCTAAAAGGTAACTTTTTTTAACCTTAAATTCAAACAATATCACTATCTTGCTACATATTTCTGCTTTATTGACAGCCACTCGTTAAACAATGTAATTCAAGCATATACAACATACACTTTCAATTAAGAAAGATAAATTAATAAAATCTATTGTAACAAAAACCTGAATATTTCATCCTCAAAATAAAAGAATTTAACATGCTCCGTATTATAATATTCGTTGGACTAGCTATTGGCATTAGCTTAACACTTTTATCTTGTTCGAAAATGACAAAAAATACTCAAAAAAAATGGTGGAAGGAATCTGTTTTTTATGAAATTTATATGCCCAGTTATAAGGATAGTAATGGAGATGGCTATAGTGATTTCAAAGGAATGACTTCTAAATTGGATTATATTCAAGCTCTTGGTGTGAAAGGAATATGGCTAACTCCTTTCCTTCAATCGCCAAAAGTTGACAATGGTTACGATATTGCTGATTATTATCAAATTGATTCTACGTATGGGACTTTAGATGACTTCAAAATATTCATCAGCGAAGCTCATAAACGTGATATTAAAATCATCATGGATATGGTGGTTAATCATACTTCTACCGAAAATAAATGGTTCAAGGAATCTCGTAAATCGAAAGACAATCCCTATCGCGATTATTATATCTGGGAGGATACTCCGAATAATTGGGAGTCGTTTTTTGGAGGAAAGGCATGGGAATACGATTCCATAACACAGCAATATTATTACCATCAGTTTGCTATTGAGATGGCCGATCTAAATTGGCAAAACCCAAAGGTGGTGGAAGAAATACAAAATGCACTGCGTTTTTGGTTAGAGCTGGGAGTGGATGGTTTCAGACTGGATGTGATTAATTTCTTAAGCACCGATGGAGTATATACTGATAATCCAGTAGATGAAAACGAGAAGCAAATACACCAATACGATATCAACCAGAAAGGTGTAAAGCAGGCCATGAAAACCATCAAAAAAACCGTTAACGAATATGATGACCGCTTTATAGTCGGAGAGATTGGCAGCGACAAGATTGAAGTTCTGAAGCAATACCAAGGAAACGAATTATTAGATGTGGTATTTAACTTTAATTTTGGAAGCATTGCTGAGTTCTCTGCTCAAAAACTTTTTGATGAGTTGGTGAGTATGGAATCCAATATGAGTAATTATCCTACCTTGTTTTTTGGAAGTCACGATATGCCTCGCTTACATAGCCGACTAGCCGAAAATAATCCCGAAAGAGCTTTTGCATTGGCGGTTCTGATGAATACAGCCAAAGGAGTGCCTTTTATATATTTTGGAGAAGAAATTGGAATGAAAAATCATGTCTCTAATTCATTGGAAGAAATAAGAGATATACAAGGAATCACCAACTATCGTTTAGCCATTGAATCGGGAAAAACTCCTGAGGAGGCCCTTGCAATTGGCAATGAGCATAATAGAGATAAATCACGCAGCCCAATGCAATGGAATTCAAATGCATTTGCTGGCTTTTCTTCAGAAAAAAGTTGGATAGGATTGAATCCCGATTTCAAAACGCTAAATGTTGAAAGTCAAGAACAGAATCCAGTATCCATGTTATCTAAATATAAGCAATTGATCGCTTTACGGAATTCGGAACCCGTGTTACAATATGGCACCTACGAAAACCTTAGTATTGAAGATGATTGTATTCATTTTACTCGAAGCTATCTCCATGAGCAGATCCATGTTCTCATTAACTTTGGGATGCCCATAATCTATAATATCCCTGAGAATGCAGATGTTCTTTTGGGATCATTAGAAATTCAGACTGATGGTTTCCTTATTTTTAAAGAGCAACATAGGAGAGAAAAATAATTCCGAAAAGAATTTGGTGCAGCGCACCAAGCTATTTATAGAAAATATGGATATGTTTTCAATTGAGCTACAGAGTAGCGTTCTATTTGTTGAATA
>JADGDY010000216.1 GCA_016744655.1 Bacteroidales bacterium
AGATGAATAAAAACTTACAATATATTTTCACCATTATTATTCTGTTGACCATGCATTTTAATGTTGGTGCGCAGAATAGAGTTTTGGAAAATCCAGAGCTTTGGTTAAAGAAAATCAATCAATATACCATCGATATTCAATCTTTACATTCTAATTTTAAACAGGAAAAAGTGTTGAGTTTTCTTGAAACTCCTATTGTTTCTGAAGGTGAGTTTTGGTTTAAGCAGGAAGAAAAAATCCGCTGGGAATATCAAAAACCTTATGCTTACGTGATGATTATGAATGATGGAATCTTAACCATCAAGGATGATGGAGATGAATATTCTACCGATTTAAGTGCCAATAAAATGTTCGAGCAAATGAATGGACTCATTGCTGGGAGTATTCAAGGGAAATTATTGGATGAGGAAGCCAATTATAATAAATTGTATTTCGAAGATAATCAGAATGTTATTGTTCGATTTATTCCTCAGTCTGAAGATTTGAGTGCCTATTTACAGCACATTGAGATTTTCTTCGATAAAGAGAACCTAGATGTAAATCAACTTATTATGATGGAGTCTGGAGGAGATTATACCAAGATTTCATTTTCTGAGAAGCAATTAAACCAAGAAATTCCTGAAGATGTTTTCAAATAAGAGATTAACTCATTTTGTCTTAGTGTTTGGACTACTCCTGTTCATTTCTTGTCAGCCTAAGTTGTTAAGAAAGTTGGACAAGCAAAACCAAATAGAGGCAAAATTTATCGATGGATTGGCTAGTTTTCAAACCAATACTGAAGTGCATTTTAGAGCCAAAGTAGATGCTTTTGGACAAAAGATAAGCGGGCAACTGATTCTTAAAAATCAAGATACCAACTATAGGGCAGTAATGATTACTGATTTTGGCTTGAAGGTGATGGATTTAACCCTTCAGCAAAATGGCGATTATCAGGTGAATCACATTATGAAACACATGGATTACAAATTTGTGAAACACTCCATGGCACTCAATTTACTCATGCTTCTCCCACAGAATTTTTCAACTGGCTCTAGTTCTTACTCATCTCAACATCAATCTCTAATTTACGCTCCTCAAATACATTCTATTTATTATCTGGAAGCTGATGAGTTGTCGAAAGTAGAGCGTTATCGCGGAAAAAACAAATTATGGGCAACAGCTGAAAAAGTAGGGGAGGATAGGATTCAAATCATTCAAAAGAATCCCGATATTGCCATCAGTTTAAAAAAGATTGAATAAATGCTGAATAATCAATTATATACCATTCAAAGCCTCGAGTATCAGGATAATAAGATTGAATCAGAAATCAAACTGATGAAGTCTCATCCCATTTTCAAAGGACATTTTCCTGATGTTCCCGTATTGCCAGGCGTCACCATGATGCAAATGGTAAAAGAACAGGTGGAGATTGCAGAGAACAAAGTTTTTATTATTGAAAGCGCTGGCCAGCTCAAGTTTTTACAAATGTTAAACCCTGAGAATATAGATACTGTATGCTGGGAAATTATTGTAAAGGAAATGGAGGATGGTATTTACAAAGTGAAAGCACAAATGTTTAAAGAGGATTTGGTGTTTTTTAAAATGACCGGAAAATTAGCATGGCAGCAATAACATCAACACATAAATTACAATCTCGTTTTGAAGCTTTAAAGGTATTGGTTTTAATTCCGAGCTATAATAATGCGCCTAAACTCAAAGCTGTTTTAAATGATGTTTTAGGCTATACTAGTTCTGTATTGGTCGTAAATGATGGTAGCTCAGATGAAACTCCTCAAATTTTAGAAGATTATCCTCAGATAGAAATATTACATCATCAAGAAAATCAAGGCAAGGGAGTCGCATTAAAAACGGGAATAGATTGGGCCTTGGAAAACGCATATGATTATTTGATTTCTATAGATTCTGACGGTCAACATTTAGCCAAGGATTTAGGGGCTTTTCTCGATAAGATAGAGGAGGAGCCTGGAGCAATGATAGTAGGTGCAAGAAATATGGAAAGTGCTGATGGAGTTCCCGGTGGTTCTAGCTTTGGGCATAAATTCAGTAATTTCTGGTTCAAATTAGAAACCGGTGTTAGCCTCCCTGATACCCAATCAGGATATCGTTTATATCCTTTGTCTCACTTTAAAAAGATGCGCTTTATCACTACTCGCTACGAGTTTGAAATAGAAAGCATAGTGAGACTGAGTTGGAAAGGAGTTCCCATGCTATGGGTTCCTATCGAAGTAAAATATCCCGATGATAGAATTACTCATTTTCGAAAGTTTTGGGATTTTTTCAGAATTAGCCTCCTCAATAGCTTGTTGGTTTTGATAGCTCTATTGTGGATTAAACCCCGAGATTTAACCCGTCGCATTTTTAACGGAGAGTTCAAGAAGATTATTTTAGAGGAGGTTTTAAAAACAAAAGATTCCAATAAAACGCTAGCTCAGAGTATTAGCTTTGGTATTTTCATGGGGATTTTTCCGGTTTGGGGATTTCAAATGTTGATTGCAGTGGCGCTCGCCATTCCTCTTAAGCTCAATAAAGCTGTGGTACTCATTGCGGCTAATATCTCTGTTCCACCTGTCATTCCTTTTATTATCTATTTTAGCTTTTTAACCGGTGCTGCCTTATTAGGTGGAAATGCCTTCCCAGAGCTATCCTCAGAGCTTTCTTTTGAGGATGTTAAAGACGATTTAGTACAGTATTATTTAGGAGCTGTGGTTTTGGCGTTTGTTTCTGGAATTGTAGCTTGGGGAGTAAGCTTGGCTATTTTAAAAGTTTGGAGAAAAGAGGGGTAGCTGGAGAACTGGAGAACTGGAGAACTGGAGAACTGGAGAACTGGAGAGTTGGAGAAGTCCAGAAGTTAATTTAATAAATCAGTTTAATCAGTGAAAACCCGCTAAATCTGCATCATCTGTGTTCAGCAGTATCCCTTTGTGAGCTTAGCGTTATACCTTTGCATTTTCTTTGCCTGGAAATACGATATAAGTTTTCTTTGTTAGTAGTTGGAGAGTTGGAGAGTTGGAGAGTTGGAGAGTTGGAGAAGTCCAGAAGTTAATATACCAAATCAGTTTAATCCGTGAAAACCCTCTAAATCCGTGTGTCATCTGTGTTCAGCATAAATCTTTTGCTCTTTGCGTGGAAATACGATATAAGTTTTTTTTTGTTAGTAGTTGACAGGTTGAGAGTTGGAGAGTTGGAGAATTTTAGAATTTAATTTAATAAGTCAGTTTAGTCAGTGAAAACCCGCTAAATCCATGTTCAGCCATACCTGGAGAAATAACCAACAACTTTGACCATAAACAAAAAAATGCCATCACAATAAGTAATAGCATTTTTTTTCTGGTTGAAAGCTCCTCTATACTAAGAACTTCAAAACAAACAGTACCGCCAAGATATACATAATGATGGATACATCTTTAAACTTCCCTGTTAATACTTTTAATATCACGAATGATAACATGCCAAAGGTGATACCTTCTGCAATACTATAGGTCAATGGCATCATAACTATGGTTAAAAATGCTGGAATAGATTCTGTGAAATCGTTTAAATCTATCTTTAAGATTGGGCTAATCATAAATAATCCAACCATAAATAGGGCAGGAGCTGTAGCCGCTGCTGGTATCATGATAAATAGTGGCGCAAAGAATAAGGCTATAGCAAACATAATAGCCACAGTAAAAGATGTTAAACCCGTTCTACCACCTTCAGATACTCCAGCTGCACTTTCCACATAAGTAGTTACAGTAGAAGTTCCAACCATAGCACCAAATGTAGTTCCAATGGCATCCGCAAATAAGGCTTGTTTTACTCTTGGGACTTTTCCATCTTTCGATAACATCCCTGCTTTTCCTGTAACACCAACGAGAGTTCCAACTGTATCAAACATATCTACAAAAAGGAAGGTAAACAATACTATCAGCATATCTAAACTAAAAATATTATCCCACTCAAACTGGAAGAAGATAGGTTCAATTGATGGAGGAGCGCTCATAATACCACCTTCTGGTAATTTAGCAACATCAAAAACGAGAGCTAAAATAGTTGACAAGAACATTCCTATCAATAAGGCTCCTTTTACTTTTCTTACTAGAAGAACCGCTATCACTGCAATACCAAAGAATCCAACCCAAACACTGGGAGAATGCATATCGCCTAAACCAACTAAAACAGCGTCGTTGTTAACTACGATTCCGGCATTCTGAAGACCAATAAAAGCAATAAATAATCCAATACCTACCGAAACAGCATGTTTGAGGTTTATTGGAATGGCATTGACTATCATTTCCCTAATATTAAAAAGGGTCAATAGAATAAATATGATTCCCTCGATAAATACTGCGGTTAACGCAAATTGCCATGAATATCCCATAGAGAGAACCACAGTAAAGGCAAAGAAAGCATTAAGCCCCATGCCTGGAGCTAGTGCAAATGGTAGTTTGGCAACAAATGCCATAATGAGTGTACCAACAATCGCACTGAGTGCTGTAGCGGTGAATAAAGCATTCTTATCCATCCCTGTTGCACTCAAAATATCAGGATTCACAGCCAAAATATAGGCCATGGTCATAAATGTTGTAATACCCGCAATGATTTCAGTCTTAACTAAATGTTTGCCAGGCTTAAAATTGAATAATTTTTCTAACATGATTTTTTAGGTTTTATTAGATGGCCCACTTGATTCCTAAGGTAGGATTAACTTGGAATCCCTTGACATTAGCAAAGTTATTGCTCAGTTCAATTTCGCTACCCACTGAGAAACTTTTGTTGATATTAAACCATATCTGTGGTTCAGCTAAGAAGATAAACTCAGTATCTGTTACACCATCAAAATCAAAGTCCCAATCTTCTCTCCAGAAGTCTGCAAAACCCATGAAGGTGAATTTGTTATCTAAGAAATTCAAATACCAAACTCCAGTTAACTGAAAGCTTATTTCGTGCTTGTCGCGGATGTACTTATAAAGTACTTTAGCTGAAAATCCTTTTGAATAATCTTTGGCATTCATGGAATAATCGATACCACCAAGCCATGCATCATTTAATGTATATCCCACTTGGCTGCCATCCATGATAAACTGGCCCATACCGCCATTATACTCAGCGTGTATCCCCATGGGCATTTTCTCTGTTTTAAAAACTCGGGCAAATTCCCAATAGGCCAAACTAACTCCTTTTACTCCACCGCTGTTATAATCCATGTCGATAAAAAAGAAAGTATTACCATATTTGTCTGGCTTAAACATCTCCACAGTAGTAGTAGGATGGTTTCTGTCTTTCCCCAAATCGTAATGGAATTGAATATTCTGTGCCGTAAGGCTCATCCAAGAAGAAACTAGGATGAAAACAATAAGTACTTTTAACTTCATAGGTTTTGAATGTTTGTGTTAAAAGTGGGCAAATATATATTTTATTTTAATTGAAAACCTATTGTTGTCAAGTGTTTAAACTGTTGATTGATTGTTCGTTATCGTTTGTGAGATGAGCAAAAAAAATTAAGTACCAATACGTAAAGGGGTATATCAGTACTTAATTATTTAAAAGTATTCTTTATAAGAGAATTCTATCTATTAGTTCTGTATTTGGATTCTTTTAGATTCAATACTTGTAGAAGATTCTATCTCTAAAATATAAATACCATTATAAAATTGATTGGTATTGATTTGTACCTGCGATTGATTGGAAACATTTAGTGTGTATATTTTTTGTCCCATCAAGTTATATAAATTGATTCTATTTAAGCTTTCAGAAGAAGAAATATTTATCATATCACTAGCTGGATTTGGAAAAACTTTTGTGTTTTGAGAAAGCTTATTCCCGACAACACCTGTTACAGCATGGACTGAAACATCATCGATATAAGCGGCAGCTCCATCGGCACCTACATAATGAAAGGCAAACTGAAAACTATCCTCTCCTGCAAATTCTTGTAGGTCTAGGGTAGTTTGATAATACACCCAATTGTCAAACTCTCCAACCATTGTTTCGTCCCAGATTGGAGTCCAATTAAACCCCCCGTCTGTTGTAGCTTCTACAATTAAATCATAATTATCACTTGGAGCTACTGAATAGATATAAGATAATGACCACCAAAAATCTAAATAAGGGTAGGCAATGCTGGATAAGTCAAAAATAGGAGATATCAAATATTCATCCTGTGGGTTTATGTTGTATCCAATTCTTGCATGGCCTTCTCCTGTATGAGGAGCAATAAAGCTACCCTGAGTTGTATAATACCATGTGTCTTCTGAATTAGATTGTTGTACTGAGAAACATCCTAGATTACCATCCTCAAATCCTTCTTCCCACGCAAATGGAATAATTACATCACACGCTGTGGTAAAAGACAAGGGACCTTCCCATTCTGATTGATTCTCAATACAATCTGACTTTACATAAACATCGTATTCTGTGTTGCTTTCTAAATCGGTGATTAGATAAGGGTGGGAGCCTACATTTATACTCGTGCCTTCTCCTAAACTAAACCCTGCTAGACCATATTCTATTGTCCAAGCCTCCTCTATTCCGCCGTTTATCCAATCGATAGTTGCAGAATTAGTACTAGTGTTATCCAAAGTAAGATCTGTGGGTTTAATACAGCCAGGAGCTTCATCAATAATAAAGGCATCCACATATGTATTTTTGAAGCCAAAATCACTTACAGCTGTAATCTTTATTTTTACAATATCAGGGTCAAGAACTCTATGGTATTCTATGAAGTTATCACCTGAACCAGTGGCTTCAATACTATCAATGGCTACAAACATAAACCCATCGATTGAAGTGGATATCTTTAGTTTTGAGGGCTCTAAAGGTGCATCGTTGTTCCACCATTGAAAGGTTAAGTAAGGAACCGTCAAAGTGCTTAAGTCGAAGCTTGGAGTCGTCATGGAGCCTTGTGTATTAGGAATGAAATCGTAATTACTAAACATAGCAGCTTGTTCTCCCTCAAAAACAAAACCAGGACCAGCATTCCCATCATCGGTACTGTATGTTCCATTATTTTGAACCCAAGCTCCAGTTCCTGAGGAAGGAGAAATATCCCAGCCCGATGGAGGCCATGTTTCGAAGCTTTCGCTAATAATTTGACTAGAAACGGATAGAGATGTCACAAGAATGACAATTACAAAAATGGTTTTTAAAAAGTATATTTTATTCATATGAAATAGTTTTAATGC
>JADGDY010000217.1 GCA_016744655.1 Bacteroidales bacterium
AAGATTCTTAATCAATACCTCTTCTCCATCTATCTGATAATTCACGCGGTTTACAAGATATCTCCTTCCATCCAAGTCCCATTTATAATAATCATAGGAGCTTCTATTATAATATATGATACCATTTTCCTCCTTTGGAGAGGTTTTTAAATCATAACAATATGGGTCTAATTTAGACTCAACAAAGGCCATCCATACTTCAATTACATTCATCAACTTTGTTAATGAGGAAGAAATATCGGAATGATTTTTCAATCTTATTTTAAAAGCAGACTTCATTTGTATATCATCAAGAGATGGTATCCCTATATTTTTGGGTATCTTTGAGAAGAAAACCTCAATAAAAACATTATATAATCTAGCAAGATACATTGAGTATTCATTGGTCATTTGCTTAGTATATTTTAGCTCAAGTGCTATCACTAACTCAACCAAAACCTCTTCAATAGTCAGACCTGATGCCATTAGTTTTTGAAAAGACGACTCAACTTCATTCCAAATAATAGCTTCTTCCTTGCATAGTATACCCCATAATTTTTGGTGGACTTGTAGATGCTCAGAAAATAAGACTATTCTATACTCCTCTTTAAAACAAGATTTCATAAAGGACTGAGTAACTCTTAGCATTTTTACAAACAATGTAGGGTTTAACTCCGCTATTTTTAATTGAAAAGGTAGTACATATTCCTTATCAGAAGCATTCCATAAATGATTGAAATGTATAAATAAAACTTCATCAGCACGATCTGAGTCTACTAATTGTGACATTAATGATTCATCCTTACTTATTGAAAAGCAAAAACTAGCATTAACAAACCACTTATTAGATTTGCCTTTTATAAAATTTGTAAATTCATTAGCATTTAGAGATAATGCTGTAGACAATGCAGATTCATAGTTTTCATTTACATAAAACTGTTCTGCTTCTTTAATAGTATTCTTTTTCATAGTTAAATATTAAAATGGGCCATGAAGGACTATTCAACTACGAATACACAAAAATAGAAATTTTCTATCATAACTGAACAAAAATTTAAATTAATTCACACCATTTAAAAATCTCATCAGCAATACTCTTTTGCCAATCATTTATATTATCATGGACAACTAGAGAAATCACACTACATTTTTCTTGGCCTAATTCACCAGATGATTCATCAAAATAGGTTCCTTCTTTTATAAGAACTTCATTTAATGGGCTTGGATATACCAATGCCACTTTTTTTGCTTGATAGTATTTTGAATACACGTATAACTGCCTTAAATCCTCAGGTGAAGGATTATAACCATTGAGGTTCTTCCATTTTGTATCTAGGATTATACAATCGCCTTGTCCTTTGTTGATGACAATATCAGGTATCATGGTTGATCGATAACCGCTTACTGGCTTCCAGAAGTACTTTGATTGTTGAGCCGAGAGGCTTACTCCAGTACTTTTATTTTTTCTTAAACAAGTATAAACAAATTTTTCCCAAAGAATATTCATATCAAACATTAAGGCTAAAACATCATTGGCACCCTTTTTTACATTGGGATGATAATTCAGCAAAATCAGTTTAGCAATACTTAATGCTTCGCTATAAACTTTTGATTTCCTGTCCAAAATAATCCTATCAAATAATGCCTCGGAAACATTAATATCCTTCATTTCTGGAAAATCCATCAATAATTTACCAATTCTGCTTTGCAAAGGTATATGCCTATTAACCTGAAGAAGGAGCTTAAGTGCTTTGAATAATATTTCGTGTAGCAAATGCTCTTTATCATAGCTGGAGTGTCTGGTATAAAACCGCTCCTGATGGACTATATTTTTATTCAGGTGCTTTGAGAACATCAAACTACCTTTTAGGGAAGTGGAATTTCCTTCTGTACTTCTATATTTCTTTATCAATCCTTGTCGAATCAAATACTCAAGCTCACTTATAAACAATTCAAAATACAAGTCTAACAAGGAATTTGGCTTGATACTTAGGGTACTGCTACTTGGAGCATGAATATTAAAAACCCCAACAGCTTGAAGCATATTGATCAATACTTTTTGCCAGTCTCTATCGCTATTATTATTTCTATCAACCTTAGGAAGAATCTCAATAATCGTATTTCCTATTTGTAAAACACCAACATATTCATTGAACTTAACACTATTGTGCATTAATGAATAGTATGGTACTCCATTCTCTCCATAGAAAGCTTGTAAAGCGTCTAGCTGCTCTTTGGTCAAAGATGAAGCACCTTTGCCAATCCTTAAACTCTCATGCTCATAAACAATGATATGGTTGTTTGCGCCCACCTTATTTACCTTTTCCTATTAGTTTTTTTATTGAATCCGAAAATTCCTCATCACTCATTAAAGATTGGTTCATGATTTTATAGATTGGTCTTTCATTTAATGAAGTAGAATCGTAGTCAAAATCGGCAAACAATTCGCTACTATGACTTACCTCCTTTTTACTCACAAACCCCTTTCCTAGTACTAATCCTATTTTACCATAATCACCGAAAAAATACTCTTGAAGAAGAGGGATAATATTTTGATGGAAACAGTGCTTTAAATCATTTAAGCCTGTAACTCCCATAAAGTAGCTGTGACCAATCAGATGATCATTGTCGAGGAGCTGTTCAATGCGCTCATTAATTATTCTTAATAATTCTTGTAAATCTATTCCCTCAACAATTCCTTTGTCTAGGCGTTCGGTTTCAAATATTTTAGGTTTTGGTGGCATTTCTATAAAATCAAATCTTCTGCGTAAAGCAGAATCCAATGCTTCTACACTACGATCAGCAGTATTCATGGTACCAATCACATATAGATTAGAAGGCACTCCAAACATTTCTTTACTATAAGGCAATTGAGCTTTTAAACTTTCTGATTTTCCTATTCTTTTATCTTTTTCTATTAGCGTTATTAATTCTCCAAATATTTGAGAAATATTTCCTCTATTGATCTCGTCTATTATTAAAACATAGTTTTGAAGAGAAATGCTTCTTGTTTCATTTTTTATTTCTTCCTTCCATAAAAGCATTTCGTCTACGAGCGCTTTATAATATGTTTTCATTCCTCCTTTCAGGAAGTCATTGATTGACTCTGGGTTTTCATATATTTTTTTTAAAGTAGCCTTAGTCATCGTGTTCCGTTTATCTCCTGTTCTAGTCATCATTTTAATAGATGAACTAACAACACCTGTAATACTAAAGAATGAATGAGGTGTATTTAAAACTAAACCTTCTTTAATTTCATCACTTGCAACCTGTATTTTATTTTTTTTTATTACATTTATTTCTGCAGCTTCTTGTTGTTTAAATATGGCTTCTTGTATTTTCGCTTGCAACAAATCAAATGCAGATTCAAAGGAAGCTGTTTTTACTACATCATTATTGGAATCATTTACTTTTGACTGATAATAGTTCTTTTCAGCATCCAAGCAAACAAGTTTAAACAATCCATTTTGAATATTGTAAATTACTTTATCATCTTTTGTTTCAGGTTTTATTCCCTCAACAAAATCCTCATAGGTCATACTTTGATGAAAAGTAGTAAAGACTATTTGACCAGAATCTACTAATTCATCATACCTTGCAGTCAATTTTGTTCTATCACCCTGATTAACTGCTAAAAACTCAGGATCTATAATCTCTAAAGCTTTGTTTATAGTATGATAGGTTTTGCCTGTTCCTGGAGGGCCGTATAATATTTGGTTTAATGATATCATATTTTTCGATTCTATCGTTTCTAAGTCACTCATTGTCTTGCTTTCTTCACCCTTAATATTGTCTTGATCAAAGCTTCTATACAACATATCTTGCATTAATAGCATATGATTTGGATCTGCTTTAATCAATTCTCCTAAATTTTCTTCTTCCAAATTTCTAAGCTCTGAATCAACTGGATAATAATTATATGCTAGGTCTTTAATTAGATTCAAATAATGTTCATATTTGTAATTAGCACTTTTGGGTTTGATGCCTACAAGCTTACAATAGGACTGATAATAAGTGTCTTTGTAAAGCGTGTAATCATCTGGTTTTATCATTGTTAAATAAGCCGCAATAACTCTTTCATCTTGAAAAGGTTTTTTTCCTTCTTTTATCCGACTAAATAATTCATCAGCATCCTTTTTAAAACTAATGATTCGCTCTGATAAGTTATCTGATACATTCTGTAATTCAATGAATGATTCTCTAAGTTCATCAGGGTAAGATTCTGCTATTTCTTTTATTGCAGGTAGAGAAAACCTATAGGAAAGATTGTTTAATTTTAATTGATTTACCTCTTCTGTAAAATTAATTGCAGAAATATTGGGATGTCCTTTTTGCTTTTGAAGTAATTCCCATTTATACTTTTCTTTTACAAACCCTTTTGCTTTGATAATTAATTTATAATCATCAAGCAATTTTAGCTTCAGTTCATTTTCTTTCAATGCCTCTTCACTAGTCTTCTCAAGAACGTTGCTTATGTACTCAAATAAGCTCTTAGCATCAGCCTTGTTATATAGTCTAATTTTATACTCATTAGCTGAATTTGGCTTCCCTTTGAATCTTTCCTTAAGTATTTGAGGTTTAAAATACGATGCCTTATCTCTTATAAAAAAAGATAAAAACTTATCATTCACAGTAAAAGAAAAAGGGCGATTCATTTTAAATAAGGTATCATATTTAGATGAAATCCTTTCTAGTTTTAAACTCACCTTAGGATTCTTCTCACCATTTTTTATATCCGTGTTCAATTCATCTGGAATACTTTTCTTCTCGGTAAGTTTAATTGCAAAATCAGGATGATTCTTCAAACAGTTTAAAAGAAACTTATATGCTTCAACTACTTCTTCTCCTGGATTTTTATCTGAAATAACATCAAAATAAACCTGCTCTATTTCCCCAGAGGATACATTAAACAACAATTTTGCTTCTTGATTCTTAAAAGTTGAAACCGATATCTCTTTTTCAAACAAATGATTTTGATAATAATCGCTCTTCAATATGACCTGTGCAAAATCTCGATTATAAGCATGAATATTTTTATCATCAAGTAATTCACCGCACTTAATACTGTAATTAGTACTTTCAAATCTCCTACTACTTAAAGCTTTTATAGCCTGTATATCAATTTCAAAATCATATAAACCCTGTTCAATGTGTTCTATTATTTCAGGAAGTTTTCCCTCCCAAAATCCTGTATAAATATCTTTGCCCATTAATTAATGATTAATATATTTATCCTAATACCGCCCCTGATATTTCTTAAAATTCTCGGCCTGCTCAAATATTTCTTTATATACCTCATCACGATCTACTGGTGGATAATCGTTTTCTGCTAATAGAATGATTAGGTCTACTTTTAACTCTGCTTTGATATCTTCTCGATGGTCCCAATCGGTATATTTTGCTTTATCATCAACTACCTTTTTTACTTCTTTGGCCAGCTCTATGAGCTTATCCTCTGGATAGGAGAAGTCATATTTAGCTGCTAAAGCTTTTAGTATATCATAGAAGGCTTTTTCTTCAAAATCAATCCCCATATCATTAAAGGATTCTTTCTCTTGAACAAGGGCATGATATAGGTCTATAATCTCATCTGTGAAGTCTTCGAGCACTTCACTACTTAGTGTATCACTCTCGTCTCGCTCATTATACTTTTGGACTAATTCTTCCATTTTCTTGGTAAAATCAATTCCTTTACTGCGATTTACCTTTTTAAAATCTTCTATGGCTTTCGCCAATAGTTTTTGCAGCAATTTAATCTTGGTATTAGGCATCTTGATCTTGTCAATCTTGGCCAAATAATCTTCATCAAAAATATCGATTTCAGGGTCAGTCTCTTCACCTATTTTGAAAAGCTCCTCTACCCCATCACTGGCTAGTGCATCTTTAATCATTTCTCTCACCTTGGCATTCATTTGAGCAATATCAGGCGCTTCTCCTGATGTGAGCTTAAAAATAATGGATCTTATTGCCAAATAGAAATGAATGAGATCTCGTTCATCCTGATCGATCTGATCGCTTCCAACACAAATATCAAAGGCGGCCTTTAATCGTTTGGTCAAATACATAAAGCGTTTCTCCAAATCACTGGTTAGCTGAATAAACTCGGCAGCCATATTGAGAGTATGTAATTGCTCTAAAGCCGATCCATGGAAATACTTCTCTGAGTTAAAACTATGAAATATTTTTGCCAAAAGGTCGATGTGGTCTTTTACTACAATAACAGACTGGTTGATATCCTCAAAGTTTTTCTTATCTCCTTTATTATAGTAGGCTAAAGCTAAATTCATTTGCTTTTTAATCCCTATATAATCAACAACAAGCCCCTTTTCTTTGCTTCCAAATTTTCGATTTACTCTAGAAATGGTTTGAATCAAATTATGCTTTTGAATGGGCTTATCAATATACATGGTATCTAAAAAGGGTACATCGAAACCTGTGAGCCACATGTCAACAACAATAGCAATTTTAAAGTTAGATTTCTCGTTTTTAAACTGCCTATCCAGCTCTTTTCTGTATTCTTTAGTCCCCATCATATCGTAAAGCTCCTTGGGATCATCCTTATCGCGAGTCATGACCAACTTCATTTGCTCAATGGGTTTTATCTTTTTCTGCTCTGCTTCACTCAAAACAACTCCCTCTGAAGCTGATTTTAACTCTCCCCACTCTGGTCGTAAGGCCAATACATTTTTATATAACTCATAAGCTATTGGACGGGTGGAGCAAACAAACATAGCCTTAGCTTTTACAGTCGCACCCTCCTCTATTCTTTTTTCATAATGCATTACAAAATCGGCTGCCAATTCTTTTAATCGATCTGGATCTCCCAAGATAGAGTTCATACTTGCTGTTGCTTTTTTACTCTCCTCAATTTGATATCCACTGGTTCCTTCTTGTGAACACTTATCGTAATAAGCTTCAATTTCTTTTAACTTTGAATTATAAAGGATAATTTTTGCAGCACGACCTTCATAAACTATGGGAACTGTAATTTCATCTTTCACCGATTCTGTCATGGTATAAGCATCCACCACTTCTCCAAATACATCCAAAGTAGAATCTACTGGTGTTCCGGTGAAACCAACATAGGTAGCATTGGGTAAAGAATCGTGTAAATACTTGGCAAAACCATAAGTCTTTTTCACCCCAGCCTTGGTAACTTTCACAC
>JADGDY010000218.1 GCA_016744655.1 Bacteroidales bacterium
GAGGGAAATAACCGAGCGCATGATGGTTTAGGCCTTGGAGTGTCAATTGTAAATCAATTACTAGAATTAATGAAAGGTGAAATATTTGTTGAATCAGAACTTGGAAAAGGATCTAAATTCTCTTTTAATATCAATTAAGCCTTAAAACATAATTATTACGAAATGAACGAGTCTTATAATGTGAACGAGTATCAGTGGGAAGGTAAAACAGTTTTAATTGCTGAAGATATTACCAGCAATTATAATTTTTTACGTTTATTATTAAAACGATCTAAAATTACTATTATCTGGGTGGAAAATGGTAAAGATGCTTTGGAAGAAGTGCAAAAGAATGATAGCATTGATTTGTTATTGCTGGATATTAATTTGCCCATTATGAATGGTTATGAAGCAGCTGAAGCCATTAAGAAAATTAAACCAAGCCTTCCAATAATTGCCCAAACTGCTTATGCACTCGAGGGTGATAGAGAAAAAGCTTTAGTAGCAGGTTGTGATGATTACATTCCAAAACCAATTGTGATTTCTACACTGCTCCGAAAAATGAACGGCTTCTTACAAAAATAGCTGTTTGTATTAGAATCTGATTTTAAGATTCTTGTTTTATTGTGAATGTTAATATGATCCTATGATAAAAAAAGTACTTTTTTCGATTTTAGTTTTATCAACTTTCATTTTCTTTTCTAAACAACTCAGAGCTCAAGAGTTTGGCGGTGGTGTTATGGCAGGACTGGTGGGTAGTCAGGTAGCTGGTGATCCAAGTTCCGGCTATCATAAATTAGGTTTTTATGGTGGACTTTTTGTCAATCGTCAATTTACCTTAAAATCGGGTGCACAGCTCGAAATGTATTATATACAAAAAG
The DNA here is from genome assembly GCA_016744655.1 of Bacteroidales bacterium. GTDB lineage: Bacteria > Bacteroidota > Bacteroidia > Bacteroidales > UBA12170 > UBA12170. The sequence goes on from JADGDY010000218.1 coordinate 861, forward strand.
GAGCTCGAGAGAACCCCACTGATGATAATGGTAATTTCCAATATTTATTAAGAGTTAATTATTTGGAGATCCCCGTTTTGTATAGTTTTACCTTAAATAAAACACTCATATTAACAGGAGGAGTGGCATATAGTTATTTGGTCGGAACTCCGCATGAGGAGGCTAATTTTAGCACAAGTGTTCCTGACACTGAATTCTACAATCACAGTGCCACATTCGTGCTTGGAATCGAATATAAAATCAATAAGCAATTGTCTGCCTCATTTAGAACGAATAATAGTATCACTCCAATTCGACCTCATGCTTCTGGTGCTACTAGATTCGCAAATAGAGGTCAATATTCTGATGCACTTACTTTCGGTTTAACCTATAACTTTTTCAATAAGAATTTAATATAAAGCTTTATGTTTTCCAATTTACGCATTATTATTTCTATTCTAATCTGCCTTTCTGTTTTTAACGTTAAGGCACAAGACTTAGTTATTAACGAAATATTATCTTCAAATATTAATGGGATAACTGACAGTTATGGTGAACATAATGATTGGATCGAAGTATATAACAATACTTCATCTGCTATTAATTTATATGCTTACTCCTTATCCGACAAGAATGAAAATCCTCAAAAATGGAAATTTCCAAATGTGATCATTCCTTCAAATGGGTTTGTATTAGTTTTTGCTTCAGAAAATGATAATATTGGTCAAGAGCTTCATTGTAATTTCAAAATTTCAAAGGAAGGTGAATATATTAGTTTGTATAGTCCATCAGGTATTTTAGTCGATAGAATAGATTCTGTCGTACTGAGAGATGATGTTTCTTATGGCCATTTACAAGATGCTTCTAATAATATGAAGTATTTTGATGTACCAACTCCAGAAATGTCGAATACCTCAACTGGTTATAATGGATTCGTAAGTAACCCTACAGTAAGTCATGAGTCAGGGTTTTATACAAGTGCAATAAATGTATCTGTTGAGCATAATAGTTCGCAGGCAGTATTAAGATATACTTTAGATGGATCTTTACCAACATTAAATAGCCCTATTTATAATTCTTCAATTAACTTTTCTGATGCTACTTCAAAACCTAATGATGTATCTTTAATTAAAACTAATCCAAGTTTTGATTATCCTAAACCAGGTTACGATTTAGATAGAGCAAATACTAGGGGATGGTTAAACCCATATGAAAATATTAATAAAACCAATGTATTAAAAGTAAAGGCATTTGTGACGGATTACCTTCCAAGTGAAACCATCAGTTCAACTTTTTTTGTGTATGCAGAAGCAGATGAAAAATATAGTTTACCTGTGGTATCATTAACTACCAATGAGGCTAATTTTTTCGACGATGAAATTGGAATTTATGTTTATGGTACCACTGGTGAAGAAGGGAATTATAAAGAGAGCGGAAGAGAGTGGGAGAGACCTACTTTGGTACAGTATTTTGAGAATGATGGAACTCTAGCCTTTGAACAATATTTAGGTGCTAGGATTCATGGTGGAGGTGGAAGGCACTCAACAATAAAAAACTTGAGAATGTATGCTCGAAGTGATTATGGAAATGATGAGTTAAAATATAAATTCTTTGATAATAGTGATATCAACACTTTTAAGCGCTTTATGATTAGAGGACCAGGACATAGACCTGATTGTTCTCCTCGTGATGATTTTGCTGATTTATTAATCCAGAATTACAATATGGATATACAACATGTTCAGCATGTTATTCTATTTGTAAATGGAGAATATTGGGGAATACATACCATAAAAGAGCGATTTGATCAAAAGTATTTATCCTTAAAATATGGAAAAAAGGATGAGGATTATGTGGTCATGAGAAACAAAGGAACTTTAGATTCAGGAGAAGAAGGTGATGAAGAACATTATGAAAACCTTTTAGATTTTGTTCAGACCAATGATATGGAGGAAGACGAAAACTATGAATATGTAAAAACTCAAATAGACATTGACAATTATTTAAGCTATTTTACTTCTGAAGTTTATATGGGTAATGTGGATTGGGTTATTTCAAATATAAAATTCTGGAGGTATAAAGGTTTTGATAAAAACTCTAACATATCAAATGGTTTAGATGGACGTTGGAGATGGTTTATGTTCGATTTCGATCTGGTTTTTGGCGGTTCTTGTGATGATATTTCTCCATTTATTAATGTATTAGATAATGCCTTTGATGAAAGTATAGGGGAGGCTACTGTTTTAGCTTGTGGTTTAAAACAGAATGAACAATTTGTTTTTGATTTTGTAAATAGAATGTGCGACCATATGAATTCCAATTTTAATATTCGCAATTTTAGAAAGCAACTCAATGAAATTGATCAATCGATGACACCTGAAATGCTGGAGCACACGAGTAGATGGAGGTATCCTAGTATTTCCTCTACATTAGCTTTTCGTCAAAACGAGATCCCAACTCTTACACAATGGTCCACTGTATTAAGTGAACTATATGAATATCCAGAAGACAGAAAAAGAAAGATTATTGATCATTTAACTGAGGAGTTCTATTTAGAGGATTCTATTCCAATAGTCTTAAATGTGAATGATATCATTATGGGGAATATTAAAGTGAATTCACTTTTTATTTCAGAAGCGTTAGATGGAGTAAGTGAGACGGTATATCCTTGGAATGGAACCTATTTTGAAGATGTACCTTTCCAGCTTGTAGCTTTGCCTAAACTGGGATATCGTTTTGTGGAGTGGCAAGAATCTGGAGATACTCAAGATTCATTATTATTAGATCTTAATGAAGGAGCTGCTTATACTGCCATTTTCGAAGAAGATCCCGATTTTGTTTTTGAAGATGCTTTATTTATTAATGAATTTATGGCAGATAATAAATCAACTATTACCGATGAATATAATGCCAATGCCGATTGGATTGAGATTTATAATCCCAATAATAAACCTGTGGATATAGCGAATTTTTATATTTCGGATAATGCAGAGGATGCCCATAAATATCAATTCCCAATAGGAGAAACATCAACTATCATTGAGGCATATGGGTATAAACTTGTTTGGTGTGATGACAGAACAGAAAGAGGTCCGCTACATACCAGCTTTAAACTAAATGCTTCAGGTGAAGATATTGTATTAGTGGCACCTGATTCTTCAATAATTGATAAGCTTAGCTTTGGTCCACAGGAAGAAGACATTGCCTACGGAAGAGAAAAAGATGGAGAAGACCATTGGATTTATTTCCAGAAACCATTTGGCCCTACTCCAAATGCTACTAATAATAATGCTTCTATCGATGAATTGATTTATAATCAACTCGATATATACCCTAACCCTGTTAACAGTGGTAACCGAGTGTATTTTCAAAATCAGGTTAATATTAAATTATATAATAGTTTAGGGCAGTTGATATCGGTGAATAATCTTGTTACATCATTAGAAACTAGTGGTTTAAATCCTGGAGTTTATATCGTTTTATCTGAAGAGAACGGACGTTCTAAATTACTTGTTGAATAATTCTGTTAAGCTTATTATCTTTGTAGGTGACTATTGTATGTATAGAATGCGACTGTCTGAATCTTAAGAAACCATATCTATCCTTATTCGTATAAATTGAAATAAATCTATTGATATGAAGAACTTTATATATATTATTGTCTTATTCGTTGTAACATGGCCCTCACTATCGGTTGCTCAAGTAAATCAGAACAATGATAGAAAAATGGCGGTCTATCTCACTGGCGAAGGACTTGACGAAAACTATCAAGCTAATTTAGTTTCCGTCCAGCAGATTATTTCTGTCACTGGAATATCCTCGATTATTAGCTCCGATTTCACTGAGTGTCTAGATTATGGAATGATAGTATTTGGAACTACTGTTTCGGATAATGATTTATCTACTACTCAAAAAGAGAGTTTAAAGGCATTTGTAGAAAATGGTGGAACTGTTGTTTTTCCAGCATTAACAGACTCTGAATTAATTGAGTTTTCAGGTATTACTGATACAAAAATAAGTACCAATAGATTGTTTTTAAGCTTTAAGTCTTCGCAAATAGATAAGGAGTTAAGGTGGATAGATGAGCCTTTAGAAAGAGATATAAAACTCGGAGGATCTCAGTTTGATGGAATTTATGAGACTATTGGATATAGAGTCTCTGATGCAGAAGTATTAGGTTTGTTTAAAGATGGACGAGCAGGATTGATTAAAGTCAAAAGGGGATCAGGTTATGTTTATACTTTTGGTTTTGATTGGAGGAATTTAATCATTAGAAATCTTCTAGATAGAGATTATCAGGCTAACAGAGGCTATAGTAATTATTTTGAGGCAACTAGTGATGTGATTATGTTGTTGGTTAGAGGTATTTATACGAATGCTGTTCCGCATGCAGTATGGTTAAGTCCTGCTCCTTATGATAGTAAAGCGGTTTTTATCATTACTCACGATGTTTGCTCTCACACTGCTCATATTTTCTCAAACGACTTTGCTCAAATGGAATATGAAAGGGGGATCTCTGCTACATATAATATTACTACACACCAGTTTATTGATGATATCAATGGAGATAATTATAGTTCCCACATTCCTCAAATGAAATTATTATTACATAAAAATCATGTAATAGGGAGCCATAGTTATGGTCACTTTCCAGATTTTGCGGATGGTAATATTTTTCCTATTGGTGAAGATTTTAAATCCCTAAACGATTATAATCCTCACTTTTCTATAGAGCAAGGCCACACTGTTGGAGGTACGGTAAAGGGAGAGTTTGGAGCCTCTAAGCATTTATTGGAGAAAGATTTAAATATAGATGTAACGATGCACCGCTCAGGGCATCTGGCTGTTAATCCTGCCCAATATAATATATTAGACGAAATGGGTTTTAAATATTCCAGTTCATATACCGCAGCTGATGTTTTAACTGGATTTCCGTATTTTATGCATGCCAGTAGAGAAATGAATGGAGAACAGCTTCCCATTGTTGAAATTCCATTAGCAATAAGTGATGTTTTTGGAAGTAATGGCTCTGCCATCGATGAATTTAACTGGATGGATAAGGCTGAACTTTGGCGAGATGTTACTGAAAGTTATGCAAATAATAATGCGCTCACAAATATTTTAATTCATCCAAACAGAAAATATAAATTAGATGCATTGGTTTATGTATTAGATGAAATGTCCGATGATATTTTGCCTTATGAATTAACCCATTATGCCGATTTTTGGCGTGCTAAAAATCAAGTTAAATTTAGTTCTAGTTTAGTTGGTAGTACCTTGAGAATTTATGCAAATGAGGCTTACTTTAATAATGAGGCTTTTTCATTTATTTATGACTTACCGAATAATATAACTGATGTAGAATTGTACAATGAGCAAGGAGAGTTGGTGAGTTTTATTGAAAAAGAGTATTATTTAGGAACACAGGTATTGTCTCAAAAATCTATATCAGATTTTAAAGATTCCAGACCAAAATTAAAACTTGATGGAGAGTTGTTATCACAAAATTATCCAAATCCAGCAATAAATATAACAAATATAGAATATTACATTCCTCAGCAAGGTATTGTAGAAATCCAGGTAAGAGATATATATGGAAGGATAGTTATGAAACTGGTGAACGGATACAAAGATGCCGGGGATTATAAAATTGAATATGATGTAAGCCAGTTGGGTTCGGGAATGTATTTCTATCAAATTCACCTTCAGTCCGGAGAAGAATATTTAACGGCAACTCGAAAAATGATGATTAAATAAATAGCCATGAAGAATCTTAAATATATACTTGGAGTTTTGGTCCTTATTTTTGCGTTTTCCGCATGCAAAAAGAAGGATCCACCTATGGTCGAAAATGGTTTCTATTTTGATTATAAGGAATACAGTGCCTCTAAATATGGAGGTTGTGTTGCCGGAGGAATTATTAATTATACCTGGGATGTTAATTTGGTAAATATTCCTAGTGATGGTACAGTAACTGTAGGCTCTGATTACTATATAAATGATTGTAGTGATTGTTGTGGTATACAAGTGACCAATAATCCAGTTACTGAAAAATATATTTCTGTATCAGGTAACGTTTGGCGTGAAGGGCCTCTTGTTGCCTTTGATGTGGAGGTGAGAGATATTAATGATTTGTCTGGGAAAGACATTAGGCTTAAAGGGAGTTATATTTGCTCCGACTGATCATAAATCAGTTTAGCTGTTTTTTTTGTTCGATTAAGTTTTTGTTAGTTTAATGATACGATATAATAGTTTGATTACA
>JADGDY010000219.1 GCA_016744655.1 Bacteroidales bacterium
ACTATAGATTTATATTTCTTCGAAAGTTTATTGATGTCTTTTCTAAATTCAGCTAATTCTTTAAAATCCATAATGATTTCTTATTTAATCATAGTTTCTAACTGAAAATGGAGCTTCACGATAAAATGCCAATTCATAATCTATAACTTCACCCTCCTCAGAAGCTAACCAAGGCATATCTTTATGTGAATAATCGCTAATAGCTGTAGTTGACCAGTCAGAATACTGATCTATAACTTTGTCAATAATCTCTTTCTCTCTGGCACTAAAAGTGGATAGGTTAGGTTTTTCCAGAGGTAAATATCTGGTTTGTCTAAAACCATGATATTCGGTTTTAATTCTTTTTAATTGACCATTTTCTATCATTGTTAATATTATCGAGTCTAGTTTTTGAGGAACAGGACCAAAAGGCAGTTTTTTATATTGTGCACCGCTTAAATGCTCTTCATATAATTCGTAATAATTAAAGTCCGAAAAGTATAATAATTTATAGAGTAAGGTTTCCCCGAAATTTGCTTTGCCAGCACATTTCTCAAGAATATATAGAAGGATGTTTTTAAACTTTGAAGTTTTTAATTCTGGAATAGATATTCTTTCATCAGTTTCTTGACTTTCTTCAATATCAATGTCTTCCATTGATGATATTTTATAGTCTTCACTTAATATGCTATCGATGGACATGCTTAATGTTTCCGAAATCATTTTAAATTCAAGCACAGATAGTTTCCGTTTACCCAATTCTATTTGAGTAATAATTGTTCTGGATAAATTTATTGATTTTGCTAAATCTTCTTGGGATAAGTCTTTTGATTTCCTTAATTCAGCTATTCGTTTACCCAATTCTTTTTGAGTTAGCGTTTTCATAGTTTTAGCTTTATTTAGATGCAAAGATACTAAATGTTCTGAAATAGCACATTTAGATGTGTTTAAATAATACATCTTAGGAAGTGGTTCAGTTTTTTTGTCATCTCTTTTTGTTTAGACGCTGAGAATACCTGAATTTTATAATTGGCACTAATAAATCGAAACAGGTGACATTGTTAGCACCTTGAGCCAGAAATTACTGGTTCAAAAAAAGCTCCACAAACCAAATTGAGGAGCCTCTGTATTTTCAAGAAAAATAAGTCTTACAAGAAACCCAAATCCAACTTAGCTTCATCGCTCATCAGTTCTTTGTCCCATGGTGGGTCGAAGGTGAGTTCCACATCGGCGCTTTTTACGCCTTCAGTAGCTGCTGCTTTCTCTTTTATCTCATTGGGTAAAGATTCTGCTACTGGGCAGTTAGGTGCTGTTAGGGTCATGATGATATTTACATGCATATCCTCTTGCACATCTACCTCATAGATTAATCCTAAATCGAAAACATTAACAGGGATTTCAGGGTCGAAAATCTCTTTTAAGGTGGAAATGACATTTTTTTCCACTACCATTTTATCTGTGATTTCAGGTGTTGCCATCTCTTTCTTTTCTTGTTTATCGTCGTTTTTATCTTTTTTCTTTCCAAATCCAAACATGATACTGAGGTTTAAAGGTTTAATGTTTAAAGGTTAAGGGGGTCAAAAGTTCAAAGTTTAAGGTTCCAAGTTTGCTTCGTGCTTCCTTCTTCCAACTTCCAGCCTTTAAGAACTAATTTTAAGTATTTCGTCCAAATATTATTCTATATGTATTCAGAATTATTGGTTTCGATTACTGCCCAGATTTAGCTTTAAATGCCAAGGCATAAAGTTTCATCTGTTTTACCATACTGGTTAATCCATTTGCTCTGGTAGGAGAGAGGTGCTCTTTTAGTCCAATCTCTTCCAAAAACTCTAGAGGATCGTTGATGATTTCATCTGGACTTTGTTCCGACATGGCTCTTATCAAAAGGTTTACAATTCCTTTGGTAATAACAGCATCGCTATCGGCTTTAAAGTTGATGATACCATCTTTATAATCTGCCGAAAGCCAAACGCGACTTTGGCAACCAGAAATTAAATGTTGAGGATCGCGATGCGAATCCTCTATAATTTCTAAATCACGACCCAACTCAATGAGATAATTATACTTATCCATCCAGTCGTCAAACATAGAAAACTCTTCAACTATCTCTTGCCCTTTTTCCTTAATCGTCATGCTTATTAATTTTATGCAAACATCATTTGCGTTCTTTCTATGGCCTCAACTAAGCGGTCAATATCTTCTTTGGTATTATAAATAGAGATAGATGCTCTAATGGTTCCAGGGATTCCAATCTTATCCATGATGGGCTGAGCACAGTGGTTTCCAGTTCTTACTGCTACTCCCATATGGTCGATTATCGTACCTGCATCAAAAGGATGAATATCATCTAAAAGAAAGGAGATTACAGAAGCTTTTTTATCTGCTGTACCTATAATCTTTAGTCCCTTTATGGCTGATAATTTCTCAGTTCCATAGGCCAAAAGTTCGTCCTCAGCCTTTTTGATATTCTCCAGCCCCAAGGATTCCAAAAAATGAATGGAGGATTCTAATCCTATCATACCATCTACATTTGGAGTACCAGGCTCAAATTTAAATGGCAACTCGTTGAAAGTAGTTTTCTCAAAAGTCACTTTGTCAATCATTTCACCACCACTTTGCCAAGGAGGCATTTGGTCGAGCAGTTCTTCTTTTCCAAAAAAGATACCGATTCCCATTGGGCCGTACATTTTATGGGCTGAGAAACTATAGAAATCCACATCCAGCTCTTTTACATTAAGCTTAGAATGGGCTATTGCTTGAGCTCCATCAATATGAACCTTGGCTCCAACCTTATGTGCTTTTTCAATGATTTCGGCAATAGGGTTGATAGTACCTAAAGCATTGGAAATATGAGCCACAGAAACCAATTTGGTTTTGTCAGAGAGGAGACTTTCAAAAGCATCCATTTCTAACTCACCTTTCTCGTTCACTGGAATCACTCGTAATACTGATTTTTTTCGCTGACACAATAGCTGCCAAGGAACAATATTCGCATGATGTTCTAGCTCACTTACAATAATTTCGTCACCTTCATTAATAAAAGCATCCCCAAAAGAATATGCCAACAAATTAATGCTTTCAGTAGTTCCTTTGGTGATGATGACTTCTTTTATGCTATTGGCTCCAATAAATTCTTGGACCGTAATTCTAGATTTTTCAAAGGCATCCGTTGCCAATTGTGAAAGATGATGAACGCCACGATGCACATTACTATTGATATTCCTATAATAGTTGGAAATGGCATCAATTACCATTAATGGCTTTTGTGTGGTCGCTCCATTATCTAAATAAACCAAAGGCTTTTTATGCACCTCTCGGCTTAGAATTGGAAATTGCGAACGAATACTATTTATATCCATGATTAATCTATTTTGTCCATGTCTATTTCGAAACTATACTCAGGACTGCTACATTGTAATACACATTGGTCGCAGATGGATAATTCACCTCTTAAGCGTTTTTTAACCATATCATCAATACGATTGAGTAGTGTTTCAATTTTTATATGATTAATGACTTCTGCAGCATAAGCATACATTAATAGAAGTCTGGCATTATCAATTCCAATTCCCCTTTGTCTGATATAGAATAAGGAATTTTCATCCAACTGTCCCATGGTAGAACCGTGGCTACATTTTACATCGTCGGCGTAAATTTCGAGGAAGGGTTTCGAATTAATCTTAGCTTTATCTGTAAGAATGATGTTGTTATTATCTTGGTAAGCATTGGTTTGCTGCGCATCGGGTCTAACGAGTATGTGCCCATTAAATACCGCATGTGCATAATCATCAACTATACCTTTGAATAACTCAGTACTTTCACAATTAGGTTTCGCGTGATCAACAAATACTTGATTGTCCACATGCTGACTTTTGTCTGCTAAGTATAAACCTAAAATCTTAGATTCAGAACCTTCACCATTGAGTTTATTATAAACTTCGTTTCTGATAATTCCACCATTCAACATCATCTTATTAGTTGATACATTGGCGTATCTTTCCTGATGAAAATAATCGGAATTAACGATATAAGAATTGTCGTTAAGGTTTTGAATTTTGTAGTGGTCTAGTCGAGCATTCTCTCCAACATAATACTCACTTACTGTATTAGTAAAGCTTCGTTTATAGTCATAAGAATCGTCACAATGGATCAATGTTAATTCAGCACCATCCTCTAAAACGATTAGATTTCTATTCTGAACAAAAGCATTTTCTTCGCGTCCAACTGCATTAATCAACTGAATAGCTTGTTCTACTTTTACGTTTTTTGGAACATAAACAAACAAACCATCTAAGAATAGGGCAGTGTTTAATAAGTCGAATGCTTTTACATCACCTTCTTTGTGATATTTGCCAAAATGCTTAGCAACCAATTCAGGATATTTCTCGAAAGCAGCAGCAATAGAACCTACAATGGTACCATTGTCCATTTCGAAAATAGGCTGATCTTTATAAACATACCTTCCTCTGTAAAGATTTACAGTAAAGGCATCCAGCTCATGAACATCGCATTTAAATATTTCTTCTTCTTTAATAGAAGTATTGAATTCTTTGGTCCATAGAGAATAATCGAAGCTTAGAGCTTCAGTTAAATTAGTATCTCTCCATTTCTCCATTTTATGGTGTGGAAATCCAATCTCCTTAAAGCTCTCGAGAGCTTCTTGTCTGACTTTCTGCATTTCAGGACTAAAGCTTTGGTTTGCATCAGCCAACCACGCATCTAGTTTATCTAAAATTACAGGCTTTTTTTGCTGTCTCATAAAATTAGATTATCCGTTTACTTTTTGCTTAATCCACTCGTAGCCTTTTTCTTCTAGTTCCATGGCTAATTCTTTACCACCACTCATCACGATTTTTCCATCGAAAAGAATGTGAACAACATCTGGAACAATATAGTCGAGAAGTCTTTGGTAGTGTGTAATCACTACAGTTGCATTATCATCAGTCTTTAATTTATTCACGCCATTGGCAACAATTCTTAAAGCATCGATATCTAAACCAGAATCTGTTTCGTCAAGAATAGCCAATTGAGGCTCGAGCATTGCCATTTGAAAGATTTCATTTTTCTTCTTTTCTCCACCAGAGAATCCTTCGTTAACCGAACGATTTTTAAGCTTTGAATGAATCTCAACCAGTTTTTGCTTCTCGTTCATTTTCTTTAAAAACTCACCAGCAGCCAAAGGCTCTTGTCCGTGATATTTGCGGATTTCGTTCATGGCAGTACGCATAAAATTGGTGATACTCACTCCAGGGATTTCCACAGGGTATTGAAAACCCAAGAAAATACCTTCTTGTGCTCTGACCTCAGGAGCCATTTCTGAAATGTCTTTCCCATTAAAAAGAATCTCACCTTGTGTAACTTCATAACCATCTTTACCAGCTACAACAGCTGCTAAAGTACTTTTTCCGGTTCCGTTAGGTCCCATAATGGCATGAACTTCACCTTTGTTTACTTCTAGGTTAACTCCCTTTAAAATTTCTTTTCCATTTATCTCGACATGGAGGTCTTTTATATTTAGTAACATGATGTTTATGTTTTTAAATTCTATATTTTTTTGAGGAGGGTTTAACCTACACTACCTTCTAAACTAATACTTAATAATTTCTGTGCTTCCACTGCAAATTCCATAGGAAGCTGATTTAATACTTCTTTGGCATATCCATTTACGATAAGTCCAACAGCACTGTCTTGGCTAATACCTCTTTGCTGACAGTAAAATAGTTGATCTTCGGATATTTTAGAAGTAGTGGCTTCGTGTTCCACCACACTACTTGAATTCTGTCCTTCTATATAAGGGAAGGTATGAGCACCACATTGGTCGCCAAGTAGGAGAGAATCACACTGAGAGAAGTTACGGCTGTTGGTTGCATTTTTAGCAACTTTCACCAATCCTCTATAGCTATTATGACTTTTTCCTGCTGATATACCTTTGGAAATAATGGTACTCTTTGAATTCTTACCAAGATGTATCATTTTACTTCCGGTATCGGCTTGCTGGTAGTTATTGGTTACTGCTACAGAATAGAATTCACCAATAGAATTATCGCCTTGTAAAACACAGCTTGGGTATTTCCATGTAATTGCTGAACCAGTTTCTACTTGAGTCCAAGAAATTTTAGAGTGGTCGCCTTTACAGATTCCTCTTTTTGTCACGAAATTATAAATACCACCTTTTCCTTCTTTATTACCAGGATACCAGTTTTGAACTGTAGAATATTTTACCTCAGCATCTTTCATGGCTAAAATTTCAACCACAGCAGCATGCAACTGATTTTCGTCTCTTTGAGGGGCTGTGCAACCTTCTAAATAACTTACATAAGAACCTTCATCGGCTACAATAAGTGTACGTTCAAACTGCCCCGTATTTTGAGCATTGATTCGGAAGTAAGTAGACAACTCAACAGGACATCTAACACCCTTAGGGATATAGCAGAAACTACCATCACTAAAAACAGCATCGTTTAAAGTAGAGAAATAATTATCTCCTTGGGGAACAGCTTTCCCAACATATTTTCTTACTAATTCGGGGTGCTTGTGAACAGCTTCACTAAAAGACATAAATACGATTCCCAATTCTGCTAAAGTATCAGAAAAAGTAGTTTTAACAGAAACACTATCAATAACGGCATCCACCGCTACGCCTGACAGTCTTTTTTGTTCTTCTAAGGAAATTCCCAATTTATTAAAGGTGTCCACCAATTCAGGATCTACTTCATCCATGCTAGCTAATTCCTTTTTTTCTTTAGGAGCAGCGTAGAAATAGATTTTTTGCAAATCGATTTCTGGAATTTTAAGGTGAGCCCAATCTGGGGTTTCCATGGTTAACCATTTCTTATAGGCTTTTAATCTGAATTCTAAAAGCCACTCTGGTTCTTCTTTTTTCGCTGAAATGTAACGCACTGTATCTTCGCTTAACCCAATAGGAGCAAACTCCGTTTCAATCTCTGTTACAAATCCATATTTATAGTCACTCGATGTTACATCATCAAGTATTTTTTGTTCATCTTTTGCCATAATTATTCTTATTTAGAATAAATTAAAATAG
>JADGDY010000220.1 GCA_016744655.1 Bacteroidales bacterium
ATATTTAATTCTTCATCCTTCTTTTTTAAAACATCAATATCCCGTAGCTTATTAATTACTAATGATACTTGTGCTGCAATGGTTTCTATTGCCAATATTTTATCTTGAGATAAGCTGTCGGAATTCATACTTGATTTTGGAATTAGTAAAACAGCTCCTCCAAAATACTTATCTTCAATAACCAAACTAATTGCATAAATTTGAGAAATTCCCAGAATTTTTTCAATGGCATGGCAAATTGGTTTGCTAAACTTCCCATTTACTAAATCAAATATTCCATTTGTGAAATGATATAACTTTCTCGTTTCAAACTCCCCCTGTTTTACATCAGATAAATCGCTAAATGGAAAATCCATTTCAAAAGGGTCTTTTCCAAGCAATACCCTTACAGCTGGAATAAATTTATCAAGTCCAAAACTATGAATTAACCGAAAATTCATATTGTCAGGCTGAAGTTTAGTTATAATACAATATACATCAGGTAGAACTTCCTTAATGCCTTCATTCATTATCTCGTAGATCTGCGTTTCGTCAGTAATTTCTGATAATTGGTTGGAAACCCGATGAAGTATTTCAATAAGATTACTCATATTCAAGGCATTTTAAGGATTTATATACGAATATAAATATATGATTTTTAATTTTAGGATTCCAGTATATATTGTAAAACTAATGAGCTCAAGTTATTTCCTAAATAGGTAAAGAAATCCCTCCCCTGTTAGCTTCCCAAAAGTTCGACAGTTTTGGGCAAATCCTTTTAAGTTTTAGCAAAAAAATATTCTAGAGGATGTCATTTGTTTGATGTCCTCTTTTTTATCCTAAAAACACCTATACCATGTATCAAACAATAGATTATTTTATATATTTACACCATAAACGCAGATATTCATTTTCAGCATTCACAATCAATGAAACTTGTTTTAAATGGGTATTAAAATTATCAATAATATAACCTGAAAAAATATCAGTATGAAATTATTTAAAATCACATTTCTATTTGCTATTCTTATTTCATTATTTTCTTGTAATAAGAAAGAAGAACTACCAGAAGACAATATCATTTACAAAGCAATTGATAAAACCATAACAGAATTAGTTTGTGATTCTATAGATGGCGCATGTTATAACTTGATATTTGAAATTGAAGAATCTAAACAATCTGATTGTACGGTATCCATTCGTTTAAATAACCAAATGGTTTTGTGCGATGCATATACTGAAATACTAGCAAATATTCACACTGGCAATGCTTTACCCTTATATAAAGATCATAAAATTTCAGAACATAACAATTGGGCACACCCTCATGGAATTAGTTTAGACGATTTTGCTGGAAAAGGAGAAATGTATATTGGTTACCGTGCTGCTTTATACCCATCCGGTCAGGTTTACTATAATTATGGTTGGATAAAAATTGAACTTTCTTCAGATAAAAAAACTCTAAAAATTATAGACAGAGCAACAAATTATACCGAAAACAAATACATAAAGACTGGACAGAACAAATAATTACTTTAATATCAATAAATCTCCTATCCGGGGCAAACTATGTATTCATTTTTCCAATACTTACAAACTAGTATGAGCATATGAATGAAGTTCTATAAATGGAATTAGCGATGCATTTCGTTTATTCCTATATTGACCTTTATTCAAATAAAACCAAACATACCAATGAAAAAAAGAACATTTAATAATATTATGATACTCTTAGTCGCAATTTTATTAGTGATGCTTAATCAATTTGATTTACTTGAAAAATCAGCGAAATTTATGTTAATACCAATTTTGGCATTTTATTATATTGGTCAATTTGCTGAACGAAAATTTCAAAAGTGACAATGGCAATTTATACTTATTTTTTATCAATTTTGACTATAAACATGATTAAAAAATAATTCAACTAAGCATGTTGATAATAAATAGATTTTCAAATTTAGCAAATTGCTTTAATTTATTGGTTTGATACTTTCCAAAGCAATATTTCCTATTCAATTATACTGGAAATTACTAGAAAACCTTTCGGCAAATTCTGCCTAATTTCTCAATTAATATATATTTCCATAGACGAACATTAATCCAAATCTATATCAAAGGCAGCTTTGAACTTTATCTACAAAACAACCTTTTTTGGAATAATTTGTTCATCAGCAATAAAAAAAACAATTTCTTAACCCATTATTTTCTTAATGCTTCTTCCCACCAAAAGAAAATATCCTAGAGATATTAAATCCAAAATAGATATCACCATTTTCCCATTTATCGGTAGTTTGAGTTAAGAAATCTGTGGTATTAATTGGTACAGAGTTAGTAAAGAACAGCTGAAAAACATGACCACCAGTCTCAATATCGAAGCCTACAGTTAATGAATTAGTATACTCATAGGAATCTATTTGATTTGGGATTACATAATGATATTCCAAGTTGATACTGGTTCTTTTGGTGAATTTATATCTTCCCCCCGCTCCGATGGTAAATATGTCGTTTTTATCTTGAGAACTAGCTACAAGGTTTTTATGTACCATGGAAGGCATTACTTGTAAACTTAAATTCTTGTTGAACTTTTTCGCCACCAATACCTGAAATAAATAGGTCATTCTACTGGAGAAATAATTCTCTTGATCTGGGTTTTCCCATTTCAAAGTATTTATACTAGTTCCGGCAATTAAACTCATAGTAACAGGCATTATTTTCGCACCTGAAGATTGCCTAAATGCTTTATATTTCAAATAGCCATCATAGGTTTTATTGAAACTACTACGGCCATATCCCACCGTTAATCTATCGGTAATTCCATATTCTAAACCTAATCTGATAGTCGCTTGATCTAGTCCAAAGAACTCATAGGCTCCTCCATTTATATTTCCAAAATGGTGGGATATCAGAAATATCATATCATTTTTTACTGGGTTTTCCACACTATAACCTAGGGTTAATCTGGTGGTTTTAAAAGTAGCAGAAGTATAATCAATGGTTTCTTCCTCTCCGAAAATATCCATTAAATCATCTTGAGCAAAAGTGATGGACACACTAAATACCAGCCCCAAAAACAACAGTACTAATCTTTTCATTTATATAGTTTTATGCGATTTTATTTTGACAATTTCTTCAAGTCTACATTTATAAAGACTTCTATCTCTTCAGCAATATTTTTAACCACTGCTCCTGGGATTTTAATATCATATTCTTTGGGCTCAATGATGATTTTAGAAGAGGCAGAAATCATATTCTCTTGAATATCCATGATCCCATCAGCTTCCACATCCATCGTCATTCCATGCAAAGTTAATTGACCTATAACTTTTACGGGAACTTCTCCCATTTTGTTCAAATCAATATCCTCATTGTTTACAATCTTACCTTTGAAAAACGAATTAGGAAAATCATCACTCTCCACATAATTCTCATTAAAATGCTCTTGCATCAATGCTTTTTCGAATTCAAAAGATTTCATTAAAACTTTAAATACAAAGGCACCATTTTCATGGTCGTATGCAGAATTCACTTGTTTATTGTTTGCTTCTATTGTTTCCATTGGAGTTTCAGAATAAAAACGAATATGCCCTGATTTGGTCACAAATTTTTGAGCAAATACTGAGGTTCCCATTATCAGAACCAATAATATCAAACTATATTTTTTCATCTCTTTAGATTTTATTATTACTATTTTCTGATTAGTGAAGCTTTTTCTAGCACCACATCAGTTTCATTATAACCAGTACAAAATGCTTTTAAACGCACCTGAGTATTCATGCTTAAACTTGATAATTCATTATTATTGCTAGGAAGGAAAGTTGCTCTTACTCCTTCAGCACCAAACATGCCCTCCTCAAATACGAATACTAAGGTTTTTATTCCATCATTATCTTCTATTTCTTGGGGAGTCCCTAAGGTTTCAATGATCTTACCAGTATATTCCGCTGCTTTTCCATTCTCTTTACATTGTAGATACAAATCCTGAGCACTAATAGTAATGTCAGCATCTAAATCTTCATAATCAGGATGTGATTTATTATACATAAAGAAATAGGCATATCCACCGCCTAAAATTCCAATCACCAATAAGCTCAATATAATTTTCTTCAACATAACTCTTAGTTTTAATTGTTAGGACTTCCATCATTAATCCATTGCTGGATCTGGAGGAGGCTACAATCACTTAACTTTCCACCACCTAAAGGCATGGCTGAATATCCCGATTCATGATTAATACTACCCCATAAACGGCCATCATCTGCTACTTTCTTTAATTCTTTGTAAGTATCTACCCTTACTCCTCCCGAGGGATTACTCTGCTGATGACAACTGACACAACTGGCTTCCATTATCGGTTTTACTGTTGAGGAATAAGTTACATTTTCTATATCACAAGTTTCTACGTCAAAGGGATACAAATCCCCTTTATTATCATAATAACAAGAGTAAAATATCAAAGGCAGTAATATTGCCAGAAAAATAGGTTTAATTATTCGGTGTTCCATCTTCAATCCATTTAGTTATTTTGTCAATATTACAATCGTCCATAGGTCCACTTGGTGGCATCTGAGATACTCCATTTGAGCCCATTAAAGCATCCATCAATTTACCAGAATTAGCTAATGCTGAAATTTCAGAATGGCTTGAAAAAGCAATTCCACCTGTAGGACTTGTTCCCGTATGACAACTGGCACAATTATTACTAATTATTAGTTGGATATCTGAAGTAAAACTTACAGATTCCAAATTACAATCATCGATGCATCCATTGTTTTTAGCACCTTGAGAAATCCAAATTCTAATGAGTTCTTTTTGCTCTGAAGTCAATGCAGATTGAGGAGGAGGAGGCATTAAATCGTCTCCACTTTCAAACAACACTTCGTATAATTCTGAACCTTCAGGTCTAAAAGGTCTTACTTCTCCTGTTTGTATAACCTTAGCATAGCTCGATAAATCTACTCCATGTTCTGCAGTACCAGCATCATGGCATCCACTGGTATTACAAGTAGCATTGAGTAATGGCTGTATATCATTTACAAAATAAACCGTATCGCTATCACATTCATGACTTATTTGCGGACTTTCCAATTCTTCAGGAATTACAGTTTCATGTTTACAGCTAATGATGAACACAGCAAAAGCTACAAATAATAGGATTTTTCTCATTTAGATTTAGTTTTTGGCATTGGAATACTTGCTTAAAAGTACCATTTTAGTACGTATTCGTTGCCTCTGATTTTTAGATTAACAATTGTTTAACGATACTTGAGAGGTGGCCTATTGTATCGGAAATGGTTTGTGATAGTGGTTGTCAGGGCAGATGCACACTTTATTTTTGTCCGCGGATTATAGCAAATTAACAATGATTAGAAACAATGATCAGCTTTAATGACCCTTGTTTCTAAAAAAATCCGTAAAAATTAACGGAATCTGTGGATAGACTTTCTTTTTATTAAAATACATGTCGATTTCTAAACCTAAACCCAAAGTGTGAGTTTCCTATGTAATGATTTTGTTCTCATTTATTGCTCTGGAGAACTTTTTTTACTAATAGTGTTAGTCAGACAAATTATTTTTTAATAATAATTGATATCGAATATTAACATTAATTCTCTAGCTCCTAACCTTCAGGAAACAACTTTAAAAACTTCTTAGGAAGTGATTTTTCAACAAACAATTCTTCTCTATTAATAGGATGGGGAAATCGTAATGAGGAGGCATGCAAAAACAATCCATTTCCTTTTGAAATTAGTCCTTCAGTTCCATATTTTAAATCACCAAAGATTGGGTTGCCCATTTCTGCCATATGAATACGCAACTGATGTCGTCGGCCTGTGTGTGGACTGAGTTGGACGAGGTTTAAACACTCATATTTTGGAGATGTTAAGCTAGAAACTACTCTATAAGTTGATTTACAAACTTTCCCATCAATACTAGATTCACAAATTCCTTCTTCTCGCATTTTTCCGATGGTGATAGCATGATAAACTTTATCTACTTTGCGCTCTTCAAAATATTGATTTAGTTGAATGACCATGCTTTTAGTCTTTCCAATAAGCAAAACACCACTTGTGGGATAATCTAGGCGATGAATGGGTTCTGGAAATTCTAAAGCATCTTGTTCCTTGCTTTTTTTCAGGTTAGAGGACAATGCATTTTCTAAAGTCCATTTTTTATTCCCACTAACTAACATACCGGCCGGCTTGTTAACTATAGCTAAGCACTCATCTTCAAATAATACTTCAATGTCTAAATTAACAATGGGTTTATTCTTTTGATTGGCCTCCTCAAAAATTTCAATCAACTCCCCTCCTTCTACAAAATCTGAGGTGAAAGCTTTACTACCATTGAGCTTAACCAAACCTTTTTTAATGACATTTTTAAAGGCTTTACGAGATTGTATTTTTTGGAATAATCCAGTAGGTAAATCCGAAAGCCTAGTTTTGTCTTTTAGTTTGGCTAATGTTTTAGATTCTAGGAATTCTAGCATTTTATTACATTTTTATAAAATGTTCTTTACAATACTTTAATTACATTTGGATCTGTAGTATGTTCTAGTAAAATCTTTTTTACTCTTTCTTGCCATAAAGACTTAAATTCTTTCATATCCTCTTGTGAGGCTTGTTTCGTCATGATCTTTTGCATCAATGGCATTTGCTTTTCATCTGGTGGGATGGGATTATATACGATATCTACATACTCACCAGTATCTGTTCTTTCAAAACGAAAAGCGCCTTTAATATCAGCTCCAAACTCCATTAAAGAATGACGAGCAAAGTTCCCTCCGATTCCCTTGAAGCCACTAATTTCAGTAGCCCCAGTAATTTGAGAAAAAGCATTAGACATCACTCCCATAACTCCTTCTTCCAATTCACCTTTTATATAAACCTTTAGTCCACCTCTTTGTGGCATTTCATCTTTGTATAAAGCTTTTAGAGCAGTTTGAGTGATTAAATAAGTCCCAGCCATGGTGGCACAAGAATGTCCAGCACTTTTAACCACATCGAGGTATGAAAACTCAACAATTCCATCCTCAAAAGCGCC
>JADGDY010000033.1 GCA_016744655.1 Bacteroidales bacterium
TCTGCTTTGCTCCCCGACACTTTTACATTACGGACTTGGCTTTCGAATCCTAATTTTTCCAGTAAAAAACCAAATAATATGGATAATACAAAAGCCAATAAAAAGTAAATGATGGCATTAGTTGCGCCAACTGTAGCAAAAAGCACAGCCACAACAATAGGATTCAATAATGGAGATGAAATAAGGAAGGACATCACAGCTCCAAAAGGCAATTTGGCATTTAAAAACCCAACTGTCATAGGAATGGTAGAACAAGCGCAAAAGGGAGTTACCGCGCCAAATAATGTGGCTGCCACATTTCCTAAAATTCCTTTTCCCTTAAATAGTGATTGTAGTTTGTTTTGGTTCACATGCATCATTATAAATTCAATAATCGCTGTGATAGCAATGAAAAGAATGAATAATTCCACCGTGATAAAAATGAAGTTTCCGATGGTACAGCTTAGGTTTTCGTAAAAAACGCTTTGTTGAAGATTCATTTGATTAAACAATAAATCTCTAATAGTAGATATGATTTTTTCTTGCATGTTTCTGAGGTTTTAAATTGAATGTTATTTAGTCTCTGATTGATTTGATGAACAACAACTGCTAGCTGGAGGAGTTTTGGTTTCAGTTTGTTCTGTTTCACAGCAACTATCCTGAACTTCGGGTTTAGCATTGGCATTCTTAGAATAAATTGAAAAAGCCACAGCCAGAACTCCTATCCAGAAAAATAGTTTAGCTATTTTATTGCTTCCTTTCTTAGGTGTTGAGCAACAGGAGGGGTCTAAATTAGAAGAATGGTCTTTTTTGCTAATGAGTTCCTTCACATATAATATATAAAAGGAGTAAAGGAGAGCAGCAATAGCAAAAATAGTGATGAGAGTGTGGTATTTCTCTAGGAAAGAGAGCTGACTTGCTCCAATGCCTAACCAAGCTAAAGCACCTGCCAATATTGGGAATCCACAGCAGCTAATTAATCCCAAAGCAGATAATAATGATAATACAGCCCCGGTTAAAGAGCTAGAAACTTCTGTCTTTTTGTTCATTTTAATATTTTTACGTTTCGTGTTTTATATACGAAGTCGTAAAACCCATCAAAAAGACACAATGAAATCTGATTATTTTTAAATAAAGGATTCTGAATATCGGTATGTATCTGATAAAGAAACAGAAAGCTTATTTTTTGTCCATCTTCTTTTTCTCATCAAGGAGCACATCACAGCTCGATTTAATGGTGCAATAGGCAAAATCGCCATTAGCTGCATATTCTATATCGCAACATTCCAGAAACATTTCGTGTAGTTTTTTTCGTCCACGTTGGCAGCGCATTTTGGTGGCAGAAAGTGAAAGTCCTAGCTTTTCAGCAATGTCAGCTTGTTTCATGTTTTCTATATCACTCATATAAAGCGGAGTGCCATATTCTTCTGGAAGTAGTTTTATCATTGGAATAATAAAATCATTGGCACTTATATTAGGCTCGTCTATATCTTCTTCCACATCAAGGTTTCTATCGGTATAATTAATGATGTTTTTCTTTCGATAATGGTCAGCAATGGTATTTCTTGTTACTTGAAATAACCAGGCTTTAATATTTTCAATATCAATCCCTTTATCATAAGTATCAATCATTCTCCCCATGACTTCTTGGGTGATGTCTTTTGCCAATTCAGCATCTCCAGCTTTTTTGAGGATATATGCATTGATAAGCTCGTAAAAGTCAGTTGTAATTTGATGTGGGCTGCAGCATTCGTGTTTTGGCATCGTTAATATTTGGAAGTTTTCCTTTTGTATAAGATAGAAGATTCTGTAGGACTTGATGAACCTGTACCTAAGCCAAAGGTATTTTTGTCAATAAATTGCACCTTGAATTCTTTAGAAGAACCTTGGCCGTATATACTAAAAAGTTTTGCAGCGAGTTTCTTTTCTGTGAGGTTAAATTCGTAATTCGAAGACCGATTGATACTGGAAACCCATACATCACCAACTTCCAGGAACATTTGAACATACTTATCGTTATTAGTCTTAGTAACTAGACCAACTATTTTATTATCACCTGACTTTGTGATTTCAATTTGAATACCTGTAAACATATCCCTTCCTTCGAGCTCCCAAGTCCCTATAAATTGGTCAATTGGGGTTTTGGAAGTTCTAGAAGAATCACAAGCAACAATAGATATTGAAATGAATAATAGTAGAATGATTTTGAGTGCAAAATTATTTTTCATTTGGCTAATTTATAAAAAAAAGTTCCGATTAATAGTAGATTTCAATGGACACTATATTATTTGTTAAGACAACACTTTTTGTATTTTAATCCACTTCCACAAGGACACTTTTCATTTCTTCCTGGTTTTACTAAAATATTTATGGGCTGAGTTTTTCTTTGTTCAATTAACACCTTATTTTGCTCCAATAATTGTTCAATAACTTTGTTTTTTATTTCATCATCGCTCCCTTTAAAATATGTTTGTTGAACTAATATTGCTGCGGTTAATATTGCTAAAATAGTTATAATCCATTTTTGATAATCCATTTTGGGAGCATCACTAATAGTTTTTGCATAATTAGGAGAAACTTTCTGTACCTCATGTATTACCTCCTCTATTGATTTTGGAGATGTTTTGAATTTTTGTAGTAGTTGTTTAAGTTTGATTAATTTTTCAAGTGAATCCTTTGGGCCACGGACAAAAGAAATTACTTGGTCAAAATAATTATAAATTCCATCGGGGATAAGCCCTTCTGATCCGCAATTGGGACAGGGTCCAAATTTTGTGTTTTTAAATGTTACATTTACTGGATTTGATGATTCTATAAAACTAGGTACAATGAAAATAACCCCACAACTTTTATTTTCACAAAAAGCAAATAATTCATTCATAATCATTAGTATAAGTAAATTTCAATTGTTAATTTCTTAAGCATGTTTTTATTCGTAAACTTATATGTTTGGGGAAATAAAAAAATTCAGTAACTACTTCAAACTTCTATTTACACCTCTAATTTCTCCTCACCAAACTCATTTATCTGTTGCGAAGCATCCCAACCATGGTCTTTTTCTTTATGGAAATCTTCTTTTTCTTGTAGCATAGATTGTTCAAGGAATTGCATCCTCTTTTTCGCTTCTGAAAGCAAAAGCGATTTATCTTCATGAACTTCGCTGAGCTCTGTCATAAATTTCATCACCTGTTTTCTAAAAGTTCTAGAGGCACGGAAAGATTCATGACGCCTATGTCCTAGATGGCATAATGCATCTACTCCCATTCGTAAAGAAGTGTCGAAAAACTCTAAGTAAAGCTTGTCCACTCCCATATCTATATATCTATAGGAGTCTAAAAAAGATTGACTTCTGGTCATTATCTCAAGATTCGGAAAATGCTTATTAGCTGTCTCTATGATTTCTTTTGTTTTTTCTGGCTCATCTACAGCCACAATTAATAAATGTGCTTCAGCAGCACCTGCAGCATGTAATAGGTCTTTTCGTGAAGCATCTCCATAGAATACTTTTAGCCCGAGTTTTCTCAAAAGGTCCACATTATCTGGGTCTAAATCTAAATAGGTGGCTTGAACACCATTGGCTTGTAAAAATCTTCCTATCGTGGAACCAAATCGGCCAAAACCTGCAATGATGACATTCTTATCTTCCTGCATTTCATCACCCTCTTTTTCTATTTCTTTGGTGCCAAAACGAGGCTGAATGAGTTTCTCGTTAAACAGCATGAGAAGCGGAGTCAGTGCCATAGAAATGGCAACTACAGCGACCAGGGGATTAGCCACATCGGTGGGGAGGATTGAGTTTGATGTGGAAAAAGACAGTAAGACAAATGCAAATTCGCCACCTTGAGCCAATGAGAAAGAAAACACCATATTTTTGTCTAAACCCACCTTGAAAATTCGGCCAATAATAAAGAGAACAATAAATTTTACAATGACCAGAATCACCACCAAACCCATGATGGTTGTGGGCTGATTGGCAATGAGCTCGAAATCGATGGAAGCACCAACGGCTATAAAAAACAAGCCTAAAAGTAAACCTTTGAAAGGTTCAATATCAGTTTCCAGTTCGTGGCGAAATTCACTTTGAGCTAAAACGACCCCTGCAATAAAGGTTCCAAGTGCAGGACTTAAACCAATCATGGTCATAAGAATAGCGGCAGAGATGACTAAAAGCAAAGAAGCAGCGGTAAATAATTCTCTGAGGTCGGTTCTGGCAATCAATCTAAACATGGGGCTGATTAAGTATTTTCCTGCAGCGACCATAGTAGTAATTACAGCTATGGTTAAAATGGTCTTTTGCCAAATGGCCCAACCCTCTACCCAAGTGGTAGCATGATGTGCAGCGGAGGAGCTCTCCGAAACTAATCCTTCAATGGCTAAATAAGGCAGTATTGCCAAAATTGGAATTACCGCAATGTCTTGGAAGAGTAGGACCGAGAAGGCATTCTGACCTGCTTCGGTTTTCATGAGTCCTTTTTCATTTAAGGATTGTAAAACAATAGCTGTTGAGGAAAGTGCAAAAGTGAGTCCAATGGCTAAACCCGTTTGCCAAGCAAATCCCATTGCCACAGCTATTCCCATAATAATAACAGCTGTGATTCCCATTTGTGAACCACCCAAACCAAAAATGGAACGGCGCAGTTTCCAAATCATAGAAGGTTGTAATTCTAGACCCACCAGGAATAGCATCATCACCACGCCAAATTCTGCAAAATGCATCACATCTTGGCCTTCTTCACCAATAAACCCTAATAGAAACGGACCAATTAGAATTCCTGCTAATAGATAACCCAATACCGAACCTAAACCTAGCTTTTTAGCTATAGGAACCGCAACAACAGCAGCTGCTAAATATACCAATGCTTGAAAAAAGAATCCACCTTGTTCCATTTCTATCCTCCTCTATTTTACTTAAAATACTCATTGAAATATTGCTTGTTGACTAAATCATCCAAATTGATTTTCTCATCGCGAAGCCCCAATAGTAAATTCTTATAGTTCTCTTTATGTTTCATGACCTCCTCTTTTGTAATGGCGTAGGTACCAGGAATAATCATAGGAGGAAGATATCTCATTTGACATAAATTAGCAGTTTGCTCAAAAGGAGCCAATAATTGCCTGATGGTCATCTTATTATGCCCTTGTTGACAATAGGTTTCTTGTCCTGCTCCTGTGGTCATTACTTGTAAGAACAATTTGTCTTTTAAAGAGTTCCCTTGGCTTCCGTAAGCCCATCCGTGAGTGAGTACCAAATCTTGCCATTCTTTAAGAATAGCAGGGGAACTATACCAATAAAATGGGTGGTGAAAAACAATTATATCATGCTCTTCCACCAGTTTTTGTTCATCTTTTACTTCTATATCCATTTCGGGATAAACCTGATAAAGGTCGCGAAAAGTAACCCCTTCAATATCTTGTAGGCCTTTAATTAGAACCTTGTTGACTCTGGATTTTTGATAGGCGGGGTGGGCAAAAAGGATGAGTATTTTTTTCATAGTACTAAATTTTTATTTTGATAGATTCACTTCCCAATGTCCACGCGTTCCACCTACTCGTTTTATAATGTTTTTTTCTTTTAACTTCTCTAGGTGTTTCTTTACAGCTGAATCATTTATGTTGAGTTTGTTAGCAATTGTTCTATAGCTTATTTTATTGTTGTCAATAATCAACTTTAAAACGACTTCTTGTTTTTCTGTTAAATCACCTATTGAGCCACCTATTGAGCCACCTATTGAGTTATCTTTATCATCGGTATTAAAAACAGGTTCTTGAGCCATAAATGACATTCGTAAAAAATTAGCTGTAAATTTAAAACTATCCTTAGAATAAGATTGTATGATACGCGGGACATCAGACCCAAGGTGTTCCACCATTTTCAAATCTTTATAAATCCGCATTAACTCTTTATTGCGGGGGATAGAATATCCTTCAAAAAACTCCTCTTTTGTCATTCCTTCAGGAAGGCTTCCAGCTGATGTTATTTCTAATCGATCTGAGAAAATTTCGAATTTTGGAGGAACTTCTTTGGAGTAATCATTATGAACAATGGCATTTATTACAGCTTCACGAATAGCAATGGGATCCCAAAGGCGATGGTCTTTTCGCTCTTTTGATGTTATCTTTGAGATTGTTCGGTTTTCAAGTTCTAATTTATCGAGCACTTGTTTAGTAGCTTTTACGATAGAACAATAACCATATTCATTGGATTCAATTAGATTTACTCTATCAATACCGCGATACTTAGCAACTTTTATTGATGTGCCATTTTCATCAGCCATTAAATAGGCTACATAGTTCAATTGTCCATTTTGAGTTAAAAGTTCTAAGTTTTTCGTGAACTTGTCATTCAATTTTATTTTTCGTGCTTGATAATAAATATTAAGTTGTTCAAATGATAAATCCTGTCTATTCGATACTATTTTACTGATAGAGTTACGGGTTCGTTTTGAAAACAAACCTTCTATCATGGAAATTGACATGGGTTCAGATGCAGAACCAATTCGAGTGTAGCAACCTTTTTGGGTCATTCCATATTTTTTGTGATAATATGGTTTTTCCGAACCGCTCGCAACAATTATTTTGATAATGTTTTTGCCATCATAATTTAGGCTAATAACATCAAATAAACCTAAACAAGAAGGTTGGATATTATTTTTAAGACGGTCTTTAATTCTTAATTGAATATCATCCGAATCATTTAACCCAATTATTTTCCCATTATTATCAATACCAATATAAATAATACCACCTTCACGATAGTTTAAAAAGGCAATTATCTCTTTTTCTAAACTATCTGTAAGTTCTTGTTTATATTCTATTCGATTACTTTCTGTTATCATATTGAATACTTAAATTACGAAGGTTTTTTATTGTTTTTAATTCCCCTGTAATGGCTGATATTGAAACATAATTGTAAATATTGGATTTGCTCCTAAATACTATATATGAAAACTACTTAGCTTGCCAAAAACATCTTTTCGGAGAAAAAATGGTTTCTTCCTTTTTCAATAAATTCATGGCTTTATCCACCACTTTTCTTTCTAAGCCAGTAATCTCAACAATTTTACCTGCGTTTAAAGGTGTTCCGCCTTTTTTCATGGCTTCTAATACTTGGTCTTTTGCTTCCATCTTGATTTTGGTTTTTTTGATATGAAGCAAATATAACAAATATGATTTTCATTGGACTTAGAGCAATAAGGCGCTTTACTGTTTATTCAGAATCTTATAAGTTTCAATTTCATTATAAGATTTAAAACCCAATTTTCTATAAATTGATTCTCCCATTAAAGAGGCATGAAGAACACAATGGTTCCTATTATTCTCTTTAGCTTCTAATAATAATTTTTCTGTCATGCTTCTCCCTATTCCTTTTCCTCTCCCTTTGGAAAGGGTTCCTATCATATGTAATCCAGCATTATGATGAGAATCAAAGAATATAATTCCACAACCTAAACTCTCCTTATTTTCTTGGTAAATAAATAATCGGATAGTTTCTGAGTCTAGAGCCATCTTATGAATCACATTGAAGTCAACTCTATACCCAAATGATTCTGATGCGGTTTTAGCAAACTCAACAGAGTCTTGCTTTGTTTTTACTTGCTTAATATTGGGGTTTGTAGACAGCTCATTTGTATATGTTGTTAAATCTAGAGCCATGTTTTTTTGTCCGAATACAAACTCGAAATTGGGATTAGTCCTTAAATCATTTGCTTTTGGTATTGTTATAATTTGGGGCAGTTTTCCCTTCTGACTCAGTTGAATGACTTCCTCTAGAATATCTGTATTGTTTTTTAAATTAAAAACTCGATTTGGCCAATCAGAACCATCCATTGAAACGGCCGAATAATTCTCTGTCTTGGATAATCTATTGGTTAATTTACCAATTTGTTCCCAAAGTTCGTATAAATTATTTATAATCTGTTCGTTCATATTTACTTCATGTTAGTTATTAGAATTCCTGAAATCATCGCTACAATTCCTAGGCCTTTTTTTAATGTAAATGGTTCTATAGGTAAATTCATCCATCCAAAATGATCAGCTATGGCCGCAAAAATCAACTGTCCACAAAGGCCAACCGAAATCATTAATGATATTCCAAGTTTAGGGATGGTATACAAATACAAACCAATACCTATCATGCTTAATAATCCACCTGTAAACCATAAGTAAATTGGTATTCCTTTAATTTGGACTATTGTAGGAAAAGTTTTTGTACTCAAAAGAAAAAAAACAAATGCAAAGATAGCACTCGAAAGAAATGCAACAACAGAAGCTAGTATTGGATTCTTTAACGCTCCTCCTAACTGTGCATTAAATCCACTTTGAGCAGCTAAGGCAGTTCCGCCAGCAAAAGCTAGTAAGGTTAATATTAGTTTGTTCATTCTGCAAATAAAGTATCAAAATTCCTTATCCACATTTACATATGTTGATTCGAGTTTATTTCTTAAGATTTTTTCTAATTCTGCTTAATTGGGTTGGGCTAATTCCTAAATGTGAAGCAATATGTTGTTGCTCTATTCTTGTATCAATTTGTGGATAAGCCAAACGAAGCTTTAAATATCTTTCTGTGGCATCCTCAAGAATTAATGAAACTTCTTTTTGCTCCTTATCAATAACCCAGTTTTTTTCTAGATATGCGATATAGAACTCTTTTAAATCCTTTTGTTGGTTAATCAGTTTTCTGTAAGCACTGTAGTTCAGTGAAATAAGAATAGTGTTTTCTAGGGCTTCAAGAGTAAATTCTGATGGCTTTTCGACCATGGCGGAGACCGTAGATCCTGCAATATCATTTTCTAGGAATATGTTTTTTGTGTAAATATCTCCTAAGGAATTTGTGAAGTATGCTCTCAGCACTCCTTCGCAAATGAAATATATATCTTTAGAATAGTCACCATTATTAAGCAATACTTCATTCTTTTCTAAGGTTTTGAACCTTATCATTGATTTCAACAAAAGCCATGATTCATCACTAATAAATGAATAGGTTTCGAATTTATGTCTTAAATCTAAAATGTATTTTTCTTTTTCTATAAGCATTTGACTTGTATGGCTTCACCTGATTCTAATTTCATACTGAATAAAAACCATATATGCTCCCATATTGATTTTGGTTTTTTTGTTATGAAGCAAATATAATTATTTTGATGGTTTTAATATGTTACTGTAGTCTACTTGTTTGATAAATGAAACCTGTCGAAACTGGTGGTTGAAACGCCCAGCAAATAGAGCTTCAATTTAGATTGGCCATTATGATAGGCTCAATGACCTATGTGTTTTTATATTTGGAATTGAAACAGTTTTCAATTCAATACTCAGAATTCACAGTTTAAATAATCATATTACAATTCAATGATTAAAATGGATTACAGAGATCTTCAAAACCTATTTTTGCCAACAGAAGAAATAAAAGAAGAAACAGAGAAGCGATTTTCAATGTATCTTTACAATGGATTTTTATTTAAACGACAAATTGAATGGTATTGAAGTGGAATTACAAATGGAGTAGTTTTTTAATCAGATTAGGAATCATCTATCTGGTTCAATTGATGATTAAAGGCTTTGATTATAGCTTCGGTCATTTCTTAGATTTTACTTTTAGAGGTATCATCTTTTCAAGTTCTTTCATTGTTTTCTGGATGATTATTTGGTATTTGGCGGAATGGATTAACGAGAAAATCAAATATCGAGGGGAGCTAATTAAGCTGTTCATCAACCTCATCATAGGATATGCAGCAGGTTTTCTATCTAATAATATCTATCGTTTTGGCGATATTTATCTTTTTGATAATACTGAAACCTGGAAAGATATTTCTATTTTCAATCCTGAATTAGTAATTGCTCTTTTGTTAATCTATATGGTAGTTTATGGAGTTTATGAATACTTAAATGTGAAGCTTCAGAAGAAAGACGAACAACTGAAAAAGGAAAAGCTACAGAAAGAAAATATATTTGCTCAATATCAATCCTTAAAAAACCAGATTGAGCCACATTTTCTCTTTAATAGTTTGAGTGTTTTGTCTTCTATTGTTCATACCGATTCCGATTTAGCATCAGATTTTATTGTCAAGTTATCGAAAACCATGCGTTTTATCATTGAGAAAAACAAGTTCGACTTAGTGACTTTAAAAGATGAAATGGCTATGGTAAAAGATTATTTCTTCTTGCTAAAAACGCGATTTAATGATGGAATACATTTGCAATTATTAAATGATATTGAGAATGTTAACGACATTTATATCCCGCCTGTAAGTATTCAATTATTGATAGAGAATGCCATAAAACATAACAAACTGAGTATTGCCGAACCCATATATATTAGTATTTGCATTTGTGATAATTATATTTGTGTGAAAAATACCCTGAACAAAAAAACGGAAGCCATTGATTCCACGGGTATTGGTCTGAATAATATTAGCAAGCGCTATGAACTCATAGCCAACAAAAAAGTAGAAACCAAGGAAGAGGACAATTTGTTTATTGTGAAACTACCCCTTTTAAGCCAAGAAGACTATGAGAATTTTAATTATTGAAGATGAAAAACATACGGCCAATCGCCTAGAGACATTGGTTAGAGAATTTGATTCTACAGTTGAGATTCTAGCCATTCTTGATTCGGTAGAGAATTCCATTAATTGGTTTAAAGCTAATGATGCACCAGATTTAGTTTTCCAGGATATTCAATTGGGCGATGGCTTGTGCTTCGAAATTTACGAGCAACTAGATATTGATGTTCCTATAGTATTTACCACTGCATTTAGTGAATATGCATTGAAATCTTTTGAGGTAAATAGCATAGCATATATAGTAAAACCCTATGATAAAGAAGATATAGCAACGGTTTTTAATAAATACGAAAAGATGAAATCGCATTTTGAAATGCCAGAAAGTCAACTATTGGAAAACATACTCAGCCAAAAGAAAATCATTCCAAAGAGGAGGTTTTTGATCAAAATTGGAGAGCAATATCAAGTATTACAAACCGATAATATTGCATTCATTATATTTGAGTACGGGTTAAGTTTTGCCTATAACCTTCAAAATGAGAAATTCCCTCTGGATTTAAGTATGAATGATTTGATAGCACAACTAGACGAAAATGAGTTTTTTAGAATCAACAGAAAATGTATCGTTCATTCATCGGCGATAAAAAAGATAAGTAGTTGGTTCAATGCTAGATTGAAAATTGAAACCAATCCTAAAGAACCCACCGAACTTATAGTTAGTAGAGAGAAGGTAAAGGAGTTCAAAGATTGGTTAAACAATTAGCCTTTGGTAGAAATCGTCAAATACTGCGTTACTCTTGTTTTGAAAACAGTCATTTACAAAAGTAAACTCCTTGTTTTTCAAACCTGCGAAAGCCTTGTCTTTCACGGTTTCTTATCAAAGACTTGTAATAAGAGATTTATTGAAATTACTAATTAAACAACTAAAGATTCACATGGCAAATTAATCTATTAAATATGAACTCCATGTAAATATTAAATAATCGGATACTATGAGGTAATAGAATTTAAAATATCCAGTTCAATCGGTTTAGCTTTGAGAAACTTTGTGCATCTTTCGTGAAACTTTGTGTAACAGCTATTTCACAAAGAAACTCAAAGAAGTCACAAAAGCCACCAAGAAAAAACAAAGACACATATTGCTGTATAACTGATTGTTAAATGCTATTTTGGATTGGTAAAAGGGTTAAAATCACAAAAAATACAAATTAATGATAACAAGAAAAATAATATTAACGGTCACCCTTATGCTCTTTTTTTTAGTGGTACAATCACAATCCACACAAAATATAAAAGGAAGAATTATTGATAATGAGAGTGAACAGCCTTTAGCCTTTGCATCGGTAATCATCTTAAATACCAATCCTCCTTTGGGAACCATAAGCGATGAAAATGGAGTGTTTCGTTTTGAGGAGGTTGCAGTAGGAAGAATTTCCCTAAAAGTATCTTATGTGGGTTATGAAGATGCAGTGGTGGCAGGTGTTTTATTGAGTTCAGGCAAAGAGCTCGATTTAAACATTGCCCTCAAAGAATCCTTTGCGAGTCTACAAGAAGTAGAAGTAAAAGCCACCGAGCGTAAAGACGAAGCTTTAAATCAGATGGCTACGGTTTCTGCTCGTTCTATTTCTGTGGAAGAAACCAAACGATTTGCTGGTGGAATGGATGACCCTTCCCGTTTAGCTTCTACCTTTGCTGGGGTTACGCCAAGTACCGTAGACAATAACGAAATAGTAATTAGAGGTAATGCTGCGAAAGGAATCCTCTGGCGCTTGGAAGGTATGGAAGTTCCTGCTCCTAATCATTTGGCAGGAATGTTTTCAGGTGGGGGTATCAATACCATGTTTAGCAATAATATGTTGGCTACTTCCGATTTCTTTACTGGAGCTTTCCCAGCTGAATATGGAAATGCCATTTCTGGGGTTTTCGATATGCGATTTAGAAATGGAAATGCCGATAAACGAGAATATGCTTTTCAGGTGGGAACTCAAGGCGTGGATTTTTCTTTGGAAGGACCATTTAAAAAAGGCGGACGGGCTTCTTATCTCGTCAACTATAGATACTCCACCATAGGGCTTTTACAAGGTTTAATGCCACAAATTACTGGATTACCCACCTATCAAGATTTATCTCTAAAGCTGAACTTTCCCACCAAAAATGCAGGAGTATTTTCACTCTGGAGCATTAATGGTACTGGTAGAATTAAAAGTGACATGGAAACAGATACCAGCAAATGGGAAACCACCATGGATAGCTATCAATACGACATTTCCTATCGCTTGACCTCCTCCGGTTTAAGTCATAGATATTTTCTCAATAAAAAGGCTTACTTGTTTAGTTCTCTTTCATATTCGGCAACCGACTATAGCAATAAAAATGACTATTATAATCTAAATATGCAGGAAATTCCTGTTACCAATCAGAATGAAATCAATACCAAAGCGAGTTTGTCTTCCTATTTAAATGTGAAATTTAACAGCAGGCATACTAACAGAACTGGTTTTGTGGTGAGTCGCTTGAGCTACAATTTAGACATTGCCAATAATACCGATGTGGGAGAAAACCCTATGGCTGATTATTTTGTGAATAGTAAAGGTAATGCTATGAGTATTCAGCTTTATTCTCAGTCCAAATACTATTTGTTAGAGAATTTAAATATTAATGCTGGCCTACATATGGTCTACTTTAATAGCAATAATGAATTCATACCAGAACCCAGATTAGGAATCAATTGGCAGATCTTACCTAGGCATTCCTTAAGCTTTGCCTATGGAAAACACAGTAGAATAGAGCCATTGCGAATTTATCAAACCGAAGTACCAACAGAAACTGGTTATGCCCTCCTCAATCAGGATTTAAATGTGACCAAAGCCCATCATTTTGTCTGGTCCTATGATATGAAGCTAGGTGCAAATACGCACTTCACCATCGAGCCATATTATCAAATTCTTTATGATGTTCCGGTAACTCCAGATAGTTCTTTCTCCATGATAAATTATACCAGTGAGACTTTTTTCACTGATGAACTAGACAATTCAGGAACAGGAGCCAATATGGGAATTGATTTCACCTTAGAGCAATTTATCAATAATGGATTTTACTATATGGTGACGGCATCACTCTACGAATCGAAGTTTAAAGGAGGGGATGGCATAGAGAGAAATACCCGCTATAATCAGAATTTCGTTTTCAATGTTTTGGCTGGAAAAGAATGGCAAACCAAAAAGAACCACACTTTTGGAATCAATGGAAAGTTTACGGTTTTGGGAGGCAAAAGGCAATCACCGGTTGATATGGAGAAATCATTAGAAAATCAATTTGTTATTTACGATGAAACCAGACTTTATGAAGACCAATTGCCCACCAGCTATTATATCGATTTGAGTTTAAACTATACCATCAACCGACCTAAATGTGCCCATTCCTTTATTATTCAAGCCAAAAACATCCTGATGCAAGAGGAGAATTTAGGTCATGCTTATAATTATAAAACCAAAACGGTGGAGCCCTACGGATTAGAGATTATTTATCCATATGTTAGTTATAAGATTCTGTTTTAGAGTGGAATTAAAATAAGTAATGAGATGTATTAAATTTGAATTCTTTGTTGGATTTTTAAATTGATACCAGTATTATTTTTAAATTCTTCTAGCATTGAAGCTCGACCTTGATTCACTAATGGCCTTATTTGATTACAAACATAAGCCTCTATTTTATCAAAGGAGTTAATGTCGTAATTGTCATTAAAGAACATGACGCTTTTAATAATTTGATTTTTCCCTTCACGTGCCCAAGGACTTCTTTTACGTTTCTTTAATTCTATGAAAACAAGATTGTTATTATAAGATAAGATACCATCACAGCTTTTCTCTTGGCTTCCATCTTCTCTATTTATCGTAACACAATGGTCGACAGCATAAAAAGAGGCTTCAAACTGATTAGGGTTAGAAACAATACCTATCCAATTATCTGGATTTTCCTCATCAATATATGCGATTGCAGTATTGTTATCAATATCATCGCAAATTCCAAATTCTTCTGAATTGGAAGAAGACTTACACTTATCTTTGAAAAAATCTATCGGCATAGGTCTTCAATTTCTAAGAGTTTCACAAACAAGTCATTGGCCTTTCCTAAATCATTATTAAGGTAGTTTTCATCAGAGGGTATTCCATTGTAATCTTCTAACTTAGTAATAGAACCTTTATCATCAATCTCATATATAGCCAAATCATCAGGATTTACCATTGATTCTGGAGGAATAATATCTGTTATTGCTTTTTTGATATTATTAGAAGGGTTTTTATGAACCAATTTATGAGCTTTTACAGCAATCGGCAGGAAATTGATTAAATATGGACTATGTGTAGTGATTAATAGTTTGTTATGATTATTGGAACTATTGTATCCGAGTAAGAGTTTTAGCATGTCCCATTGAGATTCAGGAAATAAGTTTAGTTCAGGTTCTTCAACAATATTTATAAAACAAGAATTTAAAAACTTTGATTGTAATTCTTTTACCTCATTTATTTTTTGTTCATCTGAATATGAATCATTATTCATTATTCTAGTTATAGATTCATTCATCCGAATTTTTTGTGTAACACTCAAAGTGCCATTTTGAAATTTAGGATCACTTTTAATTAATGATGATAAATTTCTAGAAACAAGATAAAGAGGAGTAAATGACTGTAATCCACTCGAAGCTTCTAATAAATTTATTTTGTAGTCATTGCCAATGATAAAAGAGGAATCTTTTTGCTCATCATATTCGTATTTGTAAGACCCTAAATGCAGATTAATTTTCTCGCCATTTAGATTTTTTTGAGCTTTTTTTAATTCTTCTGCAAAAGAAAATAGATTTTCAGATAAACCTCGGACATTATAGGCGTCACTTATGGTACTTAAAAAAGTTCTTTCAGATGGAATGTAAGATACTTGTGGGACAGTATAATTTCCAACTGAAATATCCTCTATAATTGGGCTTTTATTAGAACGACTGTATGTAATTTTATATTTGTCTCCAATATATTCAATGTAGGTTTCTTTTCTAAAATAATTATTGATTTTGTGAAATTGAAGAAAACCCATGAAAGTATTAAAAGAAATTCCTTCATTTATATCTTCTCTATTAATTGCCTTTTCTAACCAAGTTAAAGTTGAAAATAGTTTTGCAATAGTACTTTTCCCACTCCCTTGATTACCAATGACAAAGGTGTTTTTTTTTAATTCTAAGTAACCATTGTTTAATCGATATCCTTGTTTAATCGGACCAAAATTTTCTACCTTTAATCGTATCATTCTATTGTTTTCTTTTACGTGGTGAAAATACAAAATATCGGGATATGAATATTTTTAAAATGTACATATACTATATCATATCTTTAGGTATTTGGAAATCATAATTATTATCATTTTTCCCTTGTGGTTACTTCCTCTAAAAGACTTTCTTTGTGCATGAATGGTAATAATTAACTTTCTTATCTTTATATACACAAGAAACAAAAACATCCTGATGCAAGAAGAGAATTTAGGTCATGCTTATAATTATAAAACCAAAACGGTGGAGCCCTACGGATTAGAGATTATCTATCCTTATGTTAGTTATAAGATTCATTTTTAGAGTGATACAATAATAATTTGGTTTGAATATATTTCTGGATTTGTAAATCCAATAAATGAACTAATTTTATGTGGTTTTAAATCTAATTAATCTAAAACCTGACCAAATCAATAAAACTAAAATCAAACTCGTTCTTCTCCCCTTTCTTGTGGTTTTCTTCAGAGATAACTTTCCAGTTGTTAGAATCTATTTCAGGGAAAAACACATCTGCCTCAAAGTTAGAGTGAACCTTAGTCAAAAAGATTTTATGAGCATATGGGAGTAGTTTTTCATAGATACTCCCTCCTCCTATCACAAAAACCTCCTCTTCAGAATTCGTATATTTCTCAATGGCTTCTTCTATAGAATAAAGCATGGTGCACTTTTCTAATACTAAGTTTTTATTCCTGGTAATCACCACGTTTTCTCTATTGGGGAGGGCTCCGTTTGGCAGTGATTCATAGGTTTTTCTACCCATAAGAATAGTATGTCCAGTAGTTAATCGCTTAAAGCGTTTTAAATCGTCAGAGATATACCAGATAAGGTCGTTATCTTTTCCAATGGCATTATTTTCGGCAACAGCAACTATGATAGAAAGCATATGATTTATTTTGCACCAAAATTACTAAATTCTAAGAATAAGGAACAGAAAAACTCAAACCATCGTAAGCCAGTTCCATATTCTCTGGAAGACTTGAGTTCACTCGATCATGCATTCCAATTAAATGGCCTAAATGCGTGAAATAGGTTTTCTCTGCGCCTATTTCCTTTGCTATTTCAATGGCTTCATCAAGACTAAAATGCGATGGGTGTTTCTTTAGTCGTAATGCATTCAGCACCATCACCTTGGTTCCTTTTAAAAGCTTCATGGTTTCTTCAGGAATAAAATTAGCATCGGTGATATAACTAAAGTCACCAATCCTAAAACCATAAACCTTCATATTTCTATGCATCACCAAAAGAGGAATAAATTTCAATCCATTCAACTCAAAAGGCTCATCATCTAAATTCACTAAATCTATTTGGGGAGCGCCTTTATAATCACCAGGGTTAAATATATATGGGAACTCCACTTCCACAGCATTTAAAGACTCCTCCGATAAGCGCAGCTCTACCCTTTTTCTCAAAATATAATTGATGCTTCTCACATCGTCTAATCCAGCAATATGATCGCGATGTTCGTGGGTAATGATAACGGTTTCCAAATCATCAACCCCAGCGCGCAACAACTGCGTCCGAAAATCTGGACCGCAATCAATCACTATATTTTTTCCATGATATTTAATCAATAAAGAGGTACGCATTCTATTGTCCTTGGGGTTTTCTGAAAGGCAAACACAACATTTGCAACCAATCATAGGAACCCCAAGAGAAGTTCCTGTTCCCAAAAACTCAATATATATGGGTTCAGGATCAGCCATTGCTATCGAATCGAATCAAATCCTTCATCATGATAGAATTAAGCAGGCTTCCTTTTTTCTCGTCGTTTTGAACATTCAACTCCTCTAAAAAATAGATAATCACATCTTTACCAGGAAGGTTATGGACATCCATATTCTTGGTGTAAATATCTAAAACACTTTCGTTTAACGAGTTGGTACAAGTACTAATTAATGCAATTCCATCATCAATATGACCATTGTAATTAATTCTCACTTTATAAGAACCACAAGGAGGAATCAGCTTATACTTATCGCCAATATCCATACGGAAAGTATTATATCCCATTCGCTTATATAACTGACTTCCGATTGATAAATGACCAATCACAAAATATGGATGCGTTAAATACAAATTGGCTGTATTTAATCGTCCGCGAATAATAGATTCTCGAATAAGAGTAGAACTTACATCAACATTCTGAATATCCTGAAGGTGGATCAGTTCCACCTGGAAATTGTGGGCTTTTCCTAACTTAGAAAGCTCATCAATATCTCCATCTCTATTTTTACCAAAATGGTGATTTTGACCTGTTACATATACTTTTGTATTCAACTTTTTGATCAAATAATCCTCCACAAACTGTGCAGATGTGGTATTGGCAAATTCTTTGGTGAATTCTACAAAAATCAAATGATCTATTCCTGCTCTTTCTAAAAGGTGAATCTTTTCTTTGCGGGTATTAATCATCAACAAATCTCTTCCGGTAGTTTCAGGATAAAGAACTTTTCTAGGGTGGGGATAAAAAGTAATCACCACTGATTCGCCCACTTCTACCCTGGCCAATTCCTTTAATTTATTGAGAATCACTTGATGCCCCATGTGAACACCATCAAAAGAACCAACAGTTACTACTGCATTTTTAATGTGTTCTACTTCGTCGAAACCGTAATATATTTTCACTGATTAAATGTTTTAGATAACATGCGAAGATAGGAGAATATTCTGGCCGTATGAGCCGTATAGCTTTTTCAATTATAGTCTAGATGAGCCAAATTAGAAAAATATATGCCAAAGAATCTTATTTTTTCTGACTAAAAACAATTTCAAGTATCTTTGTAGCAGTAATACCACTTATGAAAAAAGCACGCTTTAATAGTCTTACACAAGTTCAGAAACTACTTCTGATAATGGAGTCTGGGCGATTAGTGATGGAAAAAAAAGAAGAAGACAGTATCATGAAACTGTATGTTTACAAGCAGTTTTATGTGGAAGTCATCTACGATTTGGACCAAAACAAAATTCGCAAAATAGATACTCCAGAATTGGATTATATAGTTGATGAATACCTCGATGTTTTAAATATCGATGATATTCTGAACCTCTAAAATTACCGGTTTTACCATGCAAAGACCTTCGAATATACAAATACAAGAATACGATTATCCATTAGAATCCTCTAGAATAGCTCAATATCCTTTAGAAAAAAGAGATGACTCAAAGCTCCTGTATTTCAATGGAAAAATACAGGAAAATCAGTTTAAAAACTTATCAGACTTTCTTCCCAAGGATAGTCTTTTGGTTTTCAATGATACCAAAGTAGTTCAAGCCCGATTGATATTTGCCAAAAGTACTGGAGCTAGAATAGAAATATTTTGCCTAGAACCAGTAGAACCTACACGAGAAATTCAAGATGCTTTTCAACAAAAAAGTGGAGTGGTTTGGAAATGCCTGATTGGCAACAGAAAGAAATGGAAAAACGGACAGTTGGAAATGCCATTTGAGTTCAATGGAGAAGAGAATATCCTTCGAGCCGAGAAACTAAAAGATGAAAGAGAATACAGCTATATCAAACTTTCATGGACGCCGGAAGATCTTGATTTTGCAACCGTTTTAGAGGAGACTGGGAAAATTCCCTTGCCTCCATATATGGATCGTAAAGCTGAGGAGGATGATAAAGTAAGATATCAGACTATTTATGCTCGCAATGAAGGTTCTGTAGCTGCTCCTACTGCAGGATTACATTTTACCGATGCAGTGATGCAGGATTTGAAAGCAAAAAGCATAAGTTCCAATTATGTGACTTTACATGTGGGTGCTGGAACATTTAAACCCGTTTCCGATGAAGAAGTGGGCAAACACATCATGCATACGGAGCAAATTCTGGTTAAAAAGGAGTTGATAGAATCTTTAATCAATAAAGAAGACCA
This sequence comes from Bacteroidales bacterium, assembly GCA_016744655.1. Classification (GTDB taxonomy): domain Bacteria; phylum Bacteroidota; class Bacteroidia; order Bacteroidales; family UBA12170; genus UBA12170. The sequence continues at coordinate 19,668 of JADGDY010000033.1, forward strand.
AAAGTTAATTGCTGTTGGAACCACCAGCATTAGAACCTTAGAAAGTTTGTATTGGTTGGGGGTTAAAATGATCAAACAACCCAATCTGGAGGAGTATAAAATAAGTCAATGGGAAGCTTATGAGCTGGACGAGCAGATGAAGGAATTACCCAGTGCTGAACATTCTCTAGAAACCATACTCAAATATTTGGACCGAAACAATGTTGAAGAGCTACGCTCCGAAACTCAAATACTCATAGGTCCAGGTTACGAATACAAGATTATTGATGGAATGATCACCAATTTTCATCAACCAAAAAGCACTTTACTACTTCTTATTTCTGCCTATTTAGGTGATAAATGGAAAGAGATTTATGAGTATGCCTTGACACATGACTTTCGATTTTTAAGCTATGGGGATAGTTGTTTGTTTCTAAAAGGATAAAAGAGAATTTCGATATACTTATCTTTGTGTTCTAGCTATTTAGTTTAAGCTATCTTTGTCTAGTGAATTAAAACAAACACTATGAAACTAGTTATTGATCATCAAATAGAATTAAGGCAATTAAAACTATCCGATGCTAAAGATATTTTCGATACCATTAACAAACAAAGAAGTTATTTAGGGAAATGGCTGCCTTTTGTGGAATTCACGAAGGAATTGAAAGATACAGAAGATTTTATTCTTTCCTTAATAAAAGCTCCGAAAAGCACATTTGAATATGTTTTTACCATTAGGGAAAATGATGGCTTTGCTGGGTTGATTGGTTTCAAAAGCACCGATCATACCAACAAAAAAACAGAAATTGGATATTGGCTTTCTGAGAAATTTCAAGGAAAAGGATTGGTGACTAAATCGGTGACGCGACTATTAGGTTTTGCTTTTCAGGAACTAAAGATACATAGAGTTCAAATTAAATGTGCCACAGGTAACCAAGCCAGCATCAATATCCCCAAGAATTTAGGCTTTAAATTTGAAGGAATTGAAAGGGCAGGTGAGCTATTAACAGGAAATGTTTATACCGATCTAGAAATTTATAGCAAACTGAAGAATGATTAGAGCTTTGAGTTGATTCTATATAAATGAGGTTTACCTTAAGAATATTCGTGTTATTGAAATGGTTATTTTCATGTACATTCGTGAATTAGTGCCCACAAAAAAACATTCCACACAAATAAAAAGCCCCTAATCTCGCGATCCGGGGCCTTTCTGAAATCAAAATCAATTCGGGTTTTATTAACAATATCTTCAATTCTTTTTTTAATGAATGGAGAGTTTTTTCACCATAGATTTCTTTGCATTTGTACTAACATCTTCCATAATCACCTTAACAAAATACATTCCCTCCTTCTCTATGGTGAACTCTTTCTCCAAACTTACTTCTCCGAAGCCTAAACTATGACCAGTGGACTCTTCAATCAATCTTCCCGCAAAATCGAAAACAAAATAGTCAACGATTTTATTCTCATCTACCTCTACTTCTACCGTCACCACTTGTCCACTGATCACAGGGTTAGGATATATATTAAATTGTGTTTCTTTTTCTATTTGTGAATTTTGAGCTTTTAAAGGACTAAAAAAGCTTAAACTTAGTATGATAATAATACTGCTAGTAATTTGTAATACTTTTTTCATGGTTGGTCCTCCTAAAATTGTTCGTTATTAATCTTATTCCTTAAACTTGTTGATACAAAGATAAGTTCTAAAAAACGGGATTTCAAGCTGTTGTAGCCTACTATTTGTATACGTAAGTATTTAAATCGTAAGTGTAGCCCATTTTGTATTTTATGTAATCTATTGAAGGATAATCTATTTAAATCAGTAATTTTACCCCATGAATATTCAAGAAATCCTTCTTCAGATAGAACAGGAAGTACATTCGGATACTTCTAGAGGAAAAGCAGCAGACTATATTCCCGCTTTAGCAGAAATAGACCTAAATAAATTTGGAATGGCGGTTCATACCATCGATGGTCAAGAATATAAAGTTGGACAGGCCGATGAGTTTTTTAGTATACAAAGTATTGCTAAAGTGTTTAGTTTAAGCATGGCCATGCAGCAATTCGATGAAAAAGTTTGGGACAGGGTTGGAAAGGAACCTTCGGGAACAAGGTTTAATTCCTTGGTGCAATTAGAGTTTGAGGAGGGTATTCCTAGAAATCCATTTATGAATGCTGGCGCCATTGTAATCACCGATATGATTACCAAAAATCCGGAGCCCATGAAAAAGGACCTGCTTTCCTTTGTTAGAAACCTCACTGGCAATCCTAATGTTTCTTATGATTTTGAAGTTGCGCAATCAGAAAAAGAAAGTGGATATAGAAATGTAGCTTTGGCCAATTTCTTGAAAAGTTATAATAACCTCAATAACGAACCTGAGGAGGTTTTAGATGTTTACTATCACCAATCAGCTATTCAGATGTCTTGCGCAGATTTAAGTCGTGCCTTTATATTCCTTGCCAATAAGGGCTTTTCTCCTTATTGTGAACAAGAAGTATTGAGTCTTCGCCAAAGCAAAAGAATGAACTCCCTATTACTCACCAGTGGCCTTTACGATGCAGCAGGCGATTTTGCTTATCGTGTGGGATTACCCGGGAAAAGTGGTGTTGGTGGAGGAATTGCTGCTGTTATACCAGGTCAACTGGCTGTATCGGTTTGGTCACCAGGATTAAATGAATCCGGGAACTCTAAAATTGGTTTAAAAGCATTAGAGCTATTTACAACTTATACTGGCATTTCTGTTTTTTAATTTTCAACCAATTATATGGTAATTATGCCCTGCAAAGTTGAGCGCCATTTTTATATTCTTTCACAGTGATTCCATTCACTTTTTTAAAAGACCGGGCCAAATGACTGCTATCGGTAAAATTGAGCTGATAGGCGATTTCTTTAAGGCTCAAATCGGTATGCATCACCTTTGTTTCTACAATTCTGAGCTTCGATTTTAAAACATACTCTGCCAAACTCCTCCCCGCTTTCTTTTTAAAATATTCAGAAAAATAGGATTTGGATATCCCAAACTTCTCTGCCAAAATTGGAATACGAAGCATCTCGCTGTCAATGATATGTGTATTGATATATCGTAAGACCTCCCCAAAACGATTGTCTATTTCGTTGGCTTTGTCCACATATTTTTTTTCAATGCTTCGAGCTAAAATATTTAGAATAGATGCCACTGTTCCTGCTATAATCGATTCGGAATAAGAATCGGCTACCTGATATTCCTGATAGATAGATTTAATATTATTAATGATAAACTGACGCTCACTTTCTGAGGATATGATATCGCCAGGTATTTTGTTATAATTGGCTAGTATATAGGCTATTTTATCAAACCACATATTATAATCTGTTAAACCTGTTTCATTTAAAAAATAATGATCGGTAAAACGAATAAAATAAAACCTTGATGGTTTAGCTATTTTAAATGAATGACAATTGAGTGGAGGGAGTAAGAATATATTACCCTCTTTAAAATCAAATTCATGCTGATTAATACATTGTTGCCCAGAACCTTTCTCCACATAAACAATCTCAAAGAAATTGTGTTGATGTTGTCGTCTTCCCCATGATTCTAATTCTTCTATATGTATTTCAAATATCTTATGGATATTTTCTGTTTTCATTGTACTATTATTGGTTTGGTTGTGCAAATATAGGTGATATATTGTATAATCAACCCTAAAACAAGTTAATACACTGTAAATACAATCATATTTCCAATATTCATACCATTTATACCAATATAGTTACAACAAACAGGTGGTTTTGATCCCCTAATTTTGCCACATCGATATTAAGAAACTAAAACATATAAAAAATGAGCAATCAGAAATTAACAATTATAGCTAGAATTTTAGCTAAAGAAGAAAAGAGAGAATTAGTTAAAACTGAATTATTAAAACTAATTGAAATCACAAGAGCAGAAAAAGGATGTATTAATTACGATTTGCATCAAGACAATGAAAATCCAAACCTATTTCTTTTCCACGAAAACTGGGAGAATAGAGAATTGTGGCAAGTACACATGGGAAATCAACACTTAGCCGAGTATATTAAAGCTACAGTGGATGCCGTTGAAGAGTTTATTGTTCATGAGATGAGTCATATAGCTTAATAACAAAAATTAAATATTATCATGAATAAATTTACCCTTAGTTTCCTCGCAATCCTTTTGGTTTTTAGTTCAAATATCTTTGGACAAAAAGCAACAAGCATTGAACAACCAGACAATAATATCAGTAGATATCCCATTCCCATGGTAGATGATCTACCAGAAGACATTAAAGAAACCATGTTGATGGTTCAAGAAGCCAGAGGTTTTGTCCCCAATGTATTATTTGCTTTGGCACATCGCCCAGCCGAATTCCGTGCCTTTATCACTTATAATAATGCCATCATGAAAAAAGAAAGTGGGTTAAGTGCTGCCGAAAAAGAAATGATCATTATTGCTACTTCAAATGACAATGATTGTATGTATTGTGTAATGTCTCATGGAGCAAGCCTTCGTGTGATCACAAAGCAAGCTACCATCTCCGATCAAATAGCGGTAAATTATCGTGAAGCTGATATTAGCCCTCGTGAAAAAGCAATGATAGATTTTGCAATGAAAGTTTCTAAAGATTCTAAAAGCATTGGTCATGAAGACTTTGAAATACTGTATCAGCACGGATTTTCGGATGAAGATATTTGGGATATCAATGCCATTATCTCATTTTATGGACTTTCGAATCGTATGATGAACTTCGCTAAAGTTCGCCCTGATGAGGAATTCTATATGATGGGTCGCAAATAAAAAAAGATTACAAAATATAAAAACTAATATAATGAACGTAAAAGAAATTTTAAACTGGCGTTATTCAACAAAAGAATTTGATTCTAGTAAAAGAATCTCAAACAAAGAATTTGAACAAGTAAAATCACTGTTACAAATGAGTGCTTCTAGTACAAATGTACAGCCTTGGCATTTTGTAATTGCTGATAGTAAAGAGGGGAAAGAGCGCATTGCTAAAGGAACTCAAGGTTTCTTTCAGTTTAACGAAGCTAAAGTAAAGGATGCTTCTCATGTTGTTGTTTTCTGTGCAAAAACAGACTTGGATGACAATTACATGCAGCATGTTTTAGAAATAGAAGACAAAGCTGGTAGATATCCAAATGAAGAAATCAAACAAATGGTTAATGGAGCAAGAAATACATTTGCTGATATGCACCGTTACGATTTTAAAGATTTACAACATTGGATGGAGAAACAAGTATATTTGAACATAGGTAACTTACTATTGGGTGCAGCAGCATTAGAAATTGATACTTTAGCAATGGAAGGAATTGACCTAAAAGCAATAGATGAAGAGTTCGGACTCAGACAAAAAGGATTCACAGCAGTAGCGGTTGTTTCTTTAGGCTATAGAACTGAAGCTGATTTTAATTCAACAGAAAAAACTCCTAAATCTAGATTACCTCAAGAGGAAATATTTACGCTTTTGAAGTAAAAACATATAAGAATAACTAAGGAAAACACTAATTGAACAGAATATATAAATTTAAAAAAAAGCCAAAGACAAGGCTTTTGAAGATTTTGAAAAAAGGAGTTTACTATTCGTAAATGACTGTTTCAAAAACAAAAGTAAGGCAGTATTTGGCTTTTTTTTAAAAGATCATAGAACACATAAATGAAAAATATATTAATAACAGGCGCCACAGATGGCCTAGGAAAAATAGTAGCATTTAAATTAGCAAAAGAAGGTCATACCATATATTTGCACGGCCGAAGTGCCAATAAACTTCAGACATTAAGTGCAGAAATAAAAGGAAAAACCAATAATCAAAATATATTGGAATTTGTGGCAGATTTTTCAGATTTAAAGTCAGTGAAAACAATGGCTGATGAGGTAATTAGTAAAGTTTCACAAATTGATATTCTTATCAATAATGCTGGAGTTTTTAAAAGCCCAACGTCCAAAAATGAGGAGGGTTTAGATATTAGATTAGTAGTAAACTATTTGGCACCTTACTTATTGACCAACATACTACTTCCAATATTGAAAAAAGGAGAGGAAACACGTATCATCAACCTGAGTTCTGCAGCTCAATCACCAGTTTCATTAGAAGCCTTAAGAGGTGAAACAAGTATTTCGGTAAACGAGTCCTATGCTCAGAGCAAATTAGCGTTAACCATGTGGAATAATCGTTTGGCAAAAGAGCAAGAAGAGCTCACTGTAATTGCTGTAAACCCAGGTTCGTTACTGAATACCAAAATGGCAAACGAAGCCTATGGCCAGTATTGGTCTCCAGCAGAAAAAGGCTCAGATATTCTTTATGATTTAGCAATTTCTGATAAACACAAAGATTCCACAGGGAAATACTTTGACAACGATAATGGAATGTATTCCAAAGCACATCCTGATGCTTATGATGAAGCACTGACTTCTGCATTAATTTCAGCGACAGAGCAGCTCATTCAGCAATAATAATATCAAGTTCTCCCTCTTCTCATAGCTATTAGAATAAGCTAAAGATTATACTAATTTCTGCACTTTTTTTTGAAAACACAATGATTATCACTTAGTCATTCAGATGCTAATTGTCGAATATTTTTGATGACATAAGGCTAAAGTCATGACAACAATAAAACATTTAAAATGAAATATACAGGACCAGTTTACCGACCACCTTACGAAGCCAATACACTATTACTTCAGGTAACTGTGGGATGTGCTCACAATAAATGCACATTTTGTACCATGTACAGAGATGTTCAGTTTTCAATGGAGAAATTGGACCAAATTGAAAGAGATTTACAAGAAGCAAAACAACAACATCCAAATGTGAGGAGAGTGTTTTTGGTGAATGGTGATGCCTTTGTTTTATCAGCTAGAAGACTCAAACCCATTGCCGAATTGATTCATAAATACTTGCCGAAAGTAGAAACCATTACCATGTACGCTTCTGTGAGTAATCTCAAAGGTAAAACCGATGAAGAGCTAAAAGAGCTACGAGAATTAAAAATTAATGAGCTTTGGGTGGGTGCCGAAACAGGGCATGCAGAAACACTTACCTACCTGAATAAAGGTACTTCTTTGGAAGACTCACAAAAGCAGTTAAAAAGACTTAATCAGGCTGGATTAGATTTCTATTTTGGATTTATGTTTGGTGCTGCAGGTAGCGGAAAAGGAATGGAAAACGCTGCCGCTACTGCAAAACTGATTAACGAAACCAATCCTATTGGAATTGTACCAACCACATTGGGAGCAAATGCAAACAGTCCACTTGCCAATGATATTGAAGATGGGAAATTTCAATTGGCAACAGAAATTGAAGTTCTAGAAGAGCAAAAAAAGTTGATTGATTTAATTGAAATAGAAACTGAATATTTAGGTATTCATGGGATTAATACCGTCACTTTTGATTCCTTATTGCCTAGAGATAAAGAGAAGTCAATAAAAAGAGTGGATTCATATATTGAAAGGCTTGACGATGCTTATTTAAATAGTATTCCAGAACGTCATTCTATATAATCTCTGCAAGGAAACTCCGATAACTACCCTGCTTAATCGGGGTAAACTATTATACTTTTTATGAAAACCAAGCCTTGGTCTTTAGATTATCTTGGTCTTTCATGGTTGTTTCATTCCTGGTAATAAATGATGATTACCATGCTGAAGCATTTTATTCAGGTTTGTGTAATATTAATGATCGCTGCGTTTGTTTAATTTATACACGACTCACTAAACAGCTGAAGTTTCGCATCTTACGGGTAATAACATAAAGACCTGTAAGATAGTGTTATGTATACACATCGGCTCTTAGAGTCTCTTTGTGAAATAGCTAATTTCTAACAAAATAGGAATATTAAAAAATCATATCTGATTTATTATTAATAATCTAGTGAGATCTGCGAAACTTCAGTTAAATAAGATAAAGTGGGTGTAATACCATTTAAAAACCATATTGATTGTCAAATATATAGAAATGCGATTATTATTAAATCGGGGTCCAATAATTAGTTCAAATATATTTGGTACGTGACTTTTCTAAGTAACTAATGAACAATCAGCTTTACAGTTTTTGTTCTATTAGAATTCTTTTCATTAACTCTTAAAAAATACAAACCATTATTCAATATATTTTCTGGTATGTGAATTTGATGATTGCCTATATTGTAATTTTTTATTGGAATAACAAATACTGTTTTACCCTGAGTATTCATTACAGTAATTTCAGATTCACATGGTCCTAAAATATTCAGGTTCAATATTGAACGATCAGAAATTGGATTAGGAAAAACCGAGAGTTTGATTTCATCTTTTGCTATATTGTGAACACCAGAGTTCCCTTGATTTTCATAGCATCCCATGTCAATATGCTCTTCCATGAACCTAGTATTTCCTGCTAAATCTAAAATTGGAAGAGCCAGACCTAAAGTGTCTGGTGTTCCTGAGTTTATACAAGGTGAGTCTTCCAGAAGGCTATATGGATGATCACCGTGACCAACAAAGTCAGGGTCAAGATCAATATTATCTTCATAAACTCCAAGAAAATTACTAATTCCTTCACCACCAAAAGCTTCATAACCACCTTCTATATCATTATAATAAAACAGAGGAGCTGAGTGAACATCATAAACATAAATTTGTGGACCATCAACACCTGCAACAGAATTATTCCAGATGATACAATTCTTAATAGTAGATTTTGCACCAGCATTAAAATACAAACCACCAGCATACATCGAGAAATTATTTACGATGGTATTATTGGCAAAACTTGAATGAGCTCCCAAAAAAGCAACTCCTCCACCAAAGAAAGTAGAGCTGTTATTTTCAAATAGATTGTTTAAAATCGGATATCCTTGCTCCGATCTTAGACCACATAAACCTCCTCCAATAGCACTTCGATTGTCAAGAAACACATTTCCTACTATATCTGGATTCGAATACTCAAAAGATAATCCTCCTCCAACTCCTGTAGAGGAATTCTTAGTAAAATAATTTTTATAAACTTTTGCATCGGAATACTCCAAACAAACAGCACCACCATAACCAAAATCAACGGCAGTACCACCAGCATTATTTCTAAAATCGCAATGTTCTATTTTTATGCTAGAATTCCAACAATAAATGGCTCCTCCGTTTTTATAGGCAATATTATTCGAAAAGGAACAATTTGAAACTCTGAGCTTACTGTATTTTTTACTACAAATGGCTCCACCGTACCAATATACTGAATCAGTTGATACTGCTTTACTATATTTGAAATTACAAAATTCAAAGACAGAAGAATCGTTGACAGAAGCGCTAGGTTCAAACCAAAAACCGGCCCATGCCCCTTCAGTGGATTCCATATTATACAAACCCGTAGTATCTGTCACATAAAAAGAAATAGAATCGTTTATCATTCCATTGGCCATTACTTGTCCTTCTACATTAAACTTATAATAGCCATCAAAAATAACTTTCACCCCGGGATTTATTATAAGTGATTGGTCATGAGGAATACGTAAGTTATCAATAACTTGAACTGTATCAGTATCCCAAGTTCCAGAAACATCTCCAGATACTTGTACAATGGTTGCATTTACTGTAAGGATCAATATCAGTAAAAAAGAAAATAGTAAAGTTGATTTCATGTGTTTTGCGTTTTAGCAAATTTATGAAATTAAGAATGTATTTGGGAGGTGAATTAGGTATTTATAGTCAATAAAAATAATACTGCATACCTTGGAAAACACACATCTATCGCTTTTGGATCTGTTTGTTCACAAGTCCTTCATTAGTGTTGATTTGCAAAACATAGCTACCAGAAGGCAGCTGGGCAGTGGATAAGAAACTGTTGTTACTCTTCATCACAAGTTTTCCTGTAGAATTGAATAATATCAGCTCTAAAACCATATTCGTTTTGTTTGTTTCAACAAAAATATAATCTGTTGTGGGATTGGGATATACCAAGATATTTGTATTGGTGGATGTTTCAGCTAATTGAACAGAAGAATCATCTATTTTAAGAATTCTACCATTAGTGCCTACTATCCAGCCTGTAGTATTACTAGCAAATCGAATATGATTTAATCGAGCACTATCGGTTAACAAAATATCCCAGGTTTGACCCAAATCATTTGTGTATCCTAAGGTTGTAGAATCTGATAGATGATCATATCTTATAAAATAACCTTTATTATTGCTTGGAAAGTGCATACTATGTGCTTTTACGCTTCCAACAGAAATGGTTTGTCCTCCATCGGTTGTTCCACCAAAGGCTCCGTAATAAGATGAAGTAGCAAAACCAGTATCGGGAGAAGGAAAAGTAAGGTCAGTGTAAAATTCTCCATTTGGTAAATCAGCCATAATATTCCAGTTTTCTCCAGCATCTAATGACTTCGTAAGCTGTCGGGCACTATTAACGCCATATCCTATTTCATTACTAGGAAAATAAATTAACCCTATGGTTTCATCAGCAACCAGATACCAATTTTGGCCTCCATCCAAAGTTTTATATACTCCACTTAAATCACTATAAAAGCCCGTAAGTCCATTAATAAAATGAATGTGATAGGGATTATGATTTCCAGCGAGTAAAATAGAATCGAAGCTCATTCCTCCATCTACTGTTCGATATATTGCTGTGTTTAGATTTTCATCCTCAGCACAAACAAATCCAGTATCTACCGAAACAAAAGACAATACATTTACATTAAGTTCAGGGAAGTTAAGAGGATTCCAAGTATCACCTCCATCAAAAGTTTTTAACAATACCCCATTATCCCCTCCAACATACACCTGTTGATCATTTATGATTTCCACAAAATTTAAATGAGCTGACGTTCCTGAGTTCTGGTAAATAGCTTGCCCAAATAATGAGGAACTGATGATGCAAAAAAGAACAAAAAGTGTTTTCATAGGTAGGTTTTCTATTGTTGGCAGTAAAACTACACTTAATACCTATAAATCTTTGCCAAGAATTCTTTTCAATTTGTAAGGAGATGTTAAATTGAAAAACCAAAATCTTTTAATTAGGATTGGTATACTCGTTATACAATCTTTTCAATTCATTGTATAATTCAGCATTTGCGCCACCAATTTTAAATACTTCTCTAAAATTCAGAAAGTAGTTTTTATAAACTACTTTATTATCTAACGAAATAAATCTAACAAGATAATTCATGAAGAAATTGATCTATTCTACTATAGGCTATTTATTCTGTATAAAACTCCTTCAATAATTTATTAAATGCTTTGGGGTTTTGTTTCCATGCGATATGACCGCAATTTTCTATTGTTTCAACTTTTGCTGTTGGAAACCTTTTTAGAACCTCCTTTTTACTTTCACCATAAACATCGTTTTCTCCATAGATTATTATTATCGGATAATCGGGCTTATTGAATTCACTTAGAAACCTATACTTAACAATCTCTTTTCTGGTTTTGTTGACAGGTTTTGCATGTATTCTAGCAAAATACTCATCCTTAATTTCTACTTCAAAATAATCCTTATGATAGTTTTTAAGAACTTGTTTAAACATCTTCTGATATGCTCTGTCACTTCCTAGCATTCCACATAATGAATTCCAACCCATAATTAACCATTCCTTTTTAGAAACATTTTCCTTATTAAATTGCATCACCTCTTTCTCTGTTTCCTTCCAGGTTTTATTGGTGCCAGAACTCGGACTACAAAGGAATAAACTTATAATCTTCTCTGGTCTGACTTCTGCATATATTTGAGCGTATAAACCGCCCCACGAATGTCCAAATAGATAAAAACTATCTATTTCTAAGTATTCACTAATTGCATCAATATCGGAAATATAATCTTCCATTTTATATTCACAGTCTTTACATTCTGATAAGCCAACACCTCTTTGCTCAAAAGTTATCACCCGATACTTATCCTTAAGTTGGCTAACTACTTCCAACATATCATCTGGAACTCCAGGACCACCATGAAGCAAAATCACTGTTTCAGGATTATCATTCGAATAAATTTTCAGGCTTAAATTAGTCGCTCCGTTTTGTATTAACGCTGTATTTTGTGCTTTAAGATTCATGATTCCAAGGATTATTAATATTACTGTTATTGCTCTCATTTTATATATATTATTTATGAAGCAAATTTAGAGAGGAGTCTGGACCTTTTCATTAACAAATGATAAAACAATCAGCGAGATAATTCTTTACGTAGTCTGCTTAAGGAAATATTTGTAATTCCTAAATAGGAAGCAATGTCGGTATGTGGAATAAGGTTTTCTAAAAGGTGGTGTGTTTTTCTGAATTCTATTAGTCTTTCTTTTGCAGTTAAGGAAGCAAGCCCGATTTCTTTTTCAACTTTTGCGATGAGTTCATTTTGAAGAACCGTACTTCCAAATTGTCGGATTTCTATACTTTCTATCATTAAATTCTCAAATTCTTTGGCATTCATTGATACCAATTCTACCTTAGTTAAGGCTTTGAAATTTAGGTTTGAAATGTTATTTGAAGTTCTGATAGACTGTGGAGATAATATACTGTTTTCAGCGAATAGTGATATTGTAACTTCATCACCATCTGGATTAATAAGGTAACTTTTACAAATCCCACTTATTACAAAATATTCTTTTTCATCGCGTTTGTTTTTTGAGATGAAAGTTTCTCCTTTCGAATAAGATTCAATTTCAAGCAATTTATCAATTTCCAGAAACGATTGATCTGAAATTGGGAAAATCTGATGGATGATATTTTTAACAATATTGTTCATTTTTTCGAGTATGTAGGAAATACAAACATATAAAAACCATGGAAAACTAGGTATAAGGCTCAGGGTAAACGCATCTTATTTCTTTGTGACTCCTAGCAAAAATCCCTATGTTCCTTTTTGGTACAGCTATTACACGACTTGTCACGAGAAGGGGGAAAGAAGACTCAAAGATTCTCAAAAATAATTTATCTATTTTACAGAAATTCAATCTGGTTGGAGGATTTATATATTTAGATACGTTTGCCCTGGTCCTACTTCAGTAACCATTTTTTTATTGACATTATATGATATAGAAAATCGCAAATTGATTTAAAACGGCTTGCTAACAAATACTAAGACAGGTATTATATAAATAAGGGCAAACACAACTTTGCTAATAGTAATAAATTGTTTGTCTTTATTCATTAGTATGCTAAACATAAGTGTTAATGATGTTATGGTCAACATCCATGCTGATATGGTCACTAGAATACTACCTCCTGGCCAATTAGAAACTTTAAAAATAAAAGAAACAAGAAAAGCAAGCATAGTGATGGGAACTATATACTCAGCAAATTTCGCACATGGTGAAGGGTCTATTGAATCCCTATGGAATAAGGAAATTACAAAATATAGGACACCAAATGTAGCACCAATTTGAATTAAAATATTCGCCCCAGGATAATGTAATGATTTAAAAAACACAGCAACTAATAATAGTATACCACCTAAGATACCAATGTAATCTTTATACTTTTTCATATGAACTAAATTAATTTTACCTACTCATTAGGCTTTTCGGTTTTCGCCTTGTCTATATTATGAATTTTCATCTCCATATTTATTTGAGGGGTTAATACAGTTCGTGAAATTTGTGTTTTAATATGCGGTTTTGCATATGGTATAAATATCCAAAATACTTATAGAAACAATACTAAATCTTTATTTATAAGCAGTTAGCAGTAAAGATATACTTATTTTCTCAAATGAGAGTAATACTGTCCAAAAAATGATCCATATTAAGAAAAGATTCTTCACTTCATTTCGACAGGCTCAAAACAAGCATTGCTTTTTGCTCAGAAAGACTATGTATTAGAGAATGATACATAGGAAGAAGGGGTTTATGAATTGTATTTGAAAAAATCATCCGTAAATTAATAATCACACAATATGCTAGAATATCAATATCTTTGAGTGCATAAAACCAAAACAACAGCAATGAAGCAAAAAAAAGCACCTTGGTATTTTCTCGTTTTACTCATTTTGGCTGGCGAATCTGTTTTTGTTGTTCCCTTTATCATTGTTCGTGTATTTCGACCAGCCGTACTAGAGGTTTTTAATTTAAGTAACCTAGAACTTGGCTATTGCTTTTCTATTCTTGGTGTAGTCTCCTTCTTTTCTTATTTCTTTGGTGGGCCACTGGCCGATAAATACCCTCCTCGAAAACTAATTGCCACCGCGCTTTGGATGACGGCATTAGGAGGAGTCTATTATTATCAAATACCCAGCTATACCGGATTAAAAGTGTTGTATGGTTTTTGGGGATTTACTACCATTTTCTTGTTTTGGGCTCCTATGATAAAAGCTGCAAGAGTTTGGGGTGGCACCACTTCACAAGGAAGGGCTTTTGGGTTTTTAGATGGTGGACGAGGATTGGTTGGCGCCTTATTCGGATCTTTAGGTCTTCTTATTTTTTCAATGCTACTAGGTTCGGACCTTAATATGAGCAATACCGAAGAAACAGAAAAAGCATTGAAACAGGTCATCTTCTATTCATCCGTAATTGTGGCTGTCGTGGGTGTGTTTGTTTGGTTTTTTATGAAGTTCGATGATCAAACAGAAAAAGATACCACCATTGAAAAAATCAGACCATCACAAATTAAAGAAGTATTGCGATTACCTGCCGTTTGGTTATTGATGATCATTATATTATGCGCCTATATTGGTTATAAAGTCACCGATATTGTTTCGCTCTATGCCCAAGAAGTCATGAATTACGACCATGTAGAATCTGCACAAATAGGAACTTTCTTACTTTATATGCGCATGGTTATTGGTGTTTTGGTAGGATTATTGGCCGATAGAACAAAAACCACCTTATTGTTATTCATTAGTTTTTGCCTCACACTAATTGCTTCATTACTCAGCGCACTTGGTTTTATTTCAGCATCAACAACATTGCTGTTTATGATATCTATTTTGATATTATCCACAGGGGTTTATGCTGGTAGGTCATTGTATTTTGCCATGATGGAAAAAGGAAAAATACCTGTCGTTCTCACTGGTACCGCCGTAGGGCTTATTTCACTAATTGGCTATACACCAGATATATTTATAGGTCCAATTATGGGTTACCTAATAGACAGTTCACCCGGTGTCACCGGTCATCAACATGTATTTTGGATGTTGGGAGTATTTTCTTTTTTCGGAAGTATAGCTGCATTTATTTATCATCGGAAGTTTGGAGGGAAGAAAGGATTAATGATTTAAGGAAAAAATGATTGAATGTAAGAAGGAGCAAGCCTTTGTATCATTCTATCATTACATCATTAAATTATTTTATCTATTGTAGAACTAGTACAGAAGTAAAAAACTTGCCTATTTTTGTATCAACCCAAAGCCACAAACCATGCATAGATTAAGAGCATATATAGAGCAAATAGCTAGTGTTTCCGATAAAGATTGGGAGCTGTTTTCTTCATGCTTATTCAAACAGGATTTTTCAAAAAAACAACAGATATTAAAGGTTGGGCAAATAGAAAATCATATTTCATTTATTGAGGAGGGCATGGTAAGGGTATTTATCCCGAAAGAAGATCCGGAGAAAGAAATCACCTTTGGTTTTAGTTTTAAATATGAGTTTATTAGTGCCTACGATTCGTTTATTAGTCGTGAGCCCTCGCAATACCAATTGGAAGCCTTAAGCAATTGTGTAGTTTGGAGTATTTCTTATGAGGATTTGCAGAATGTCTATAATCAAACTTCCATAGGAAACCTCATTGGCAGACTCACGGCAGAAAGACTTTTTCTCATTAAATCTAATCGTGAACAATCTTTACTTAATGAAAGCGCCGAACAGCGTTATTTCAACCTTTTTAATACACGTCCTGAGCTTTTCGAAAGCATTCCTTTAAAATATATTGCATCCTATATTGGTATCACTCCTCAGGCCTTGAGTCGAATTCGGAAGAAATCGCTTTAGAATTCAGGTAAAAAACAA
>JADGDY010000221.1 GCA_016744655.1 Bacteroidales bacterium
ATATTACTCCATTATCATAATCATCATAGACTTTCATTATAAAAGGATAGGAAACATTAACTTCTAGCCTATTAATATATTCCAAGTGTCTACTTATTAATTTATTCGGCTCATTAACAGGGTTTAATATTTTATTATAATGTTTAACTAATTTTTTGAGTTCACTAAGATGAATTTCTAAATCTGAAATAGTAGATGTAGGATACTTGGCTTTAAATTCTTGATAAACTTTGTTTTTATTGGGTATTTTTTTGTTTTCTAAGGTTAAAAAATCGCGGACAAAACTTGAAACTTCACTAGTATTGGTAGATGATACAGTTGCCTCCTTTTCAATTACTTCCCAGTATTTTTCATATACTCTAACTTGAGAGGTTCGGTTTAGACTCATTAAAATATAGTTTCTTATTAAGTCTGCTTGCGATAGCTCCAATCCAGTAGAATTTAGACTTTCAAAAATTCTTTGAGGATCATCTTTTTCACGGTCTAAAGATATTTCAACAAACATTAGTTTGTTTAATCCTTGAAGTATTGTACTCTGATTATCTTGAGTAATCCTGTTTTTGAAAAAATCAAAATTGTCAATTAATCTAGAATATTCATGAAATTCCTCATCTTTATCACTTCGTAGAAGGTATTTTAGTGCAAGGTCATTGTTTTCTGTTGGTCGTAGTTTTAGTTTTCCTTCATTTTGAGCAAATTTATTAATTAAGTATGTCTCATTTATTCGATTCTGTAAATCAATATTGCCTTGCTCTTTTGCTAAAGCAAACAGTGCTATATACAAAAGGGTGACGGTTGTTAGTCTTTGTTGTCCATCGATAATTGATAGTTCTCTTATTCCAGAAACTTGGTAAATGTCGTCATGGACATAAACTATGCTTCCTATAAAATGGGCATTCCTAGACTTACTTTTTCCGACAGCTAAAATATCATCTAATAATTGTTGACATTGGCTTGAAGTCCAATCATAATTTCTTTGATAGACAGGAATTACAAATTGAGTGTCACTTTGTGATAAGAATCTATTCAAGTTTATTTCATTTGCTTTCATTGTGGGCTAAATATTGTTTACTATATTTCTTGAAATGACTTTTGATGTACCAAGTCATGATTAGGTTGTTACAGGTCATTCCGGTAAAATTACAATAAATAAATATACAATCAAAAAGAATAATACTCAAAATACGTTATAAAGATATATTGAAACATACATCAGGAATATATCTTTACAACCAAAAAAAATCCCCCAGCCAACAATGACTGAGGGAAATATATAAATTGATTTAGAGATTCAATTTCTGACGAAAACGAAATTAAATGATTTCATTTTGTCAGCTTAAAGCATGGTAATGAGCAAAATACTTTTCAAGGTATTTTGTCAAACAATTGCTTTTATTCAAAAGCAGCTTTAAATTCATCAGCAAAACGCTTCATAATGTTATCGGCGCTATTGGCGAATGGGCTTTCAAATCCTTCGTCGTTAGTATAAACCAATTGGTGCTTTTCTTCAGATTTTTCTTGAGGAAGGAACTTAATCATTTCCGCGTTTACATCTGTTAAATCAGCTAATCCATTATGTCCCATCTTGGCTAATAGTTCGATGAGTTGGACAGGATTGGTCTTCTCTACTTTTGGAGCATAAGATGCTTCGAAAGTTTGAATATACTTCTGAGTGTTGGTAAAGCTACCGCCTGTTTCCACAGGGAAAGAAGCCGGAAGAATAATATCGGCACGCTTAGCAGTTTCTGTCATGAAATAATCCTGAACTACTGTAAAGTCCATCTTATCCATGCAAGAACCTTGGCTTACATCGTGCTTGGTAGTTCCAACTGGATCTTCTCCAAAGATAAATCCATTCTTAATCTTACCACCTTTTATCAGTTCTTTAAGCTTATTTACTTCTGTTGGTAATTCAACTCCCCAAACGGCTTTAACTTTGTCTTGTGCTTTTTGTGATCTGGCTTCAACTCCACCAGGGATTAAGCAGGCACGAGCACCCATATCGAAAATGCCTTGTGAGTTATTCTTCTCTTTCAAGGAGATAATTCCACTGGCTGTCTTGCCTAATTTACCACTAATTAAAGCTAAATTATATACCTCGCGGGCTGCTTCTGCTGTTAAATCCTCCTCAGAATAAACAATGATATTATTCATTTCGTGGAGGTATTCTTTCACAAAGGCTTCTAAGTCGCCAACGCATTTAATACCAGATTTCTCAATCAGATGCTTATAATCTTCAGCTAATACGGCTTTCTTATAATCTTCAAAACCTTCTGTTCTGCCTTCGATAAACATCGCATTTTCTAAACCATTGCTCAATAAGTAATGGTTAGCGGCTTTAAAGAAATAATAATAGCTGTCTACTTCGCCTAGGCTAGCATATTTGTGAGCTAATTTCTGGCAACATTTAGGATTTAATACGGCTACATCTATTTCGTTCTTATAGAAAGCATTCTGGATTTTGTAACCAACCACAGGATTCTTCTCAAAGATTTCGTTTCCGATTAAATATACTTTATTGGTGTCTTTAATTTCATTGAAAGGCACATTGTCATTTGCTGATTTGGCATAGAATCCACCTCTGTTCAAATAACTGAAACTACCCACATTATTAGTTTTAGCAGCAGCACGAGCTATCTTTTGTACAAGATAGATTTCCTCATTGCTTAAGCGGCTACCTGCCATAAATACGTTCTCGTCGGCCTCAACTGACTCAATTCTACCTTTGATAATGTCATAAGCTTCTTCGAAACTAATTTCTTTGAAACTACCATCGGCTTGCTTCATTTGTGGCTTGGTGATTCTGTTTACATCGTTCATATAGCGATATCCAAACTTCGCCAACTGACATAAATTACCATCCTCATTAATTTGTCCTTCGCCACCTGTTACCTTCATGGTGAATTCATTATGATGGTTGATGTTTAAAGTACAACCCACAGAACAAAGATTACAAATCACTTCGGCTTTTTCTTCTACCAACGGACCAGGCTTAAAGAAGAAGTTTTCGCTAATTGCAGCAGTAGGACAAGTAGAGATACAAAGACCACAGCTTTCGCAATTGGTATCTGTTAAGCTTTCGCCCATGCTTGGAGCCACTATGGTATCGAAACCACGGTTCACTAAACCTAATGCATTGGCACCCACTACTTCTTTACATATTCTCACACAACGTGCACAAAGAATACACTTGTTATTGTCTATTTCGATAAATGGATGACGGAAATCTACTTGATATTCGTGATATTCGCCAGCGTATTTTTCTTGTTCGGCATCGTATTCTGTAGCATACTTTTTCAAGTCACAATCGTAATATTCCACACAACCACACTCTAAACAGCGATTGGCTTCGTGATTACAAACATCCTTGTCTGCATATCCTAATTCTACTTCTTTAAAGTTGAAACGATCGTCAGTTTCTAGAACTGGCATCTCTTCGCGGATTTGCTTGTCGTAAGTTCCAACATAATCTTCAGCTATTTGAGGCTTGAAATTATCGCGCTTGCTTAAGAATTCTTTTTCTGGAGCAGAAAACTCTTCTCCCATCATAAACTGATGAGCAGAACGGGAAGCGATTTGAGCTTGAGCTATGGCTTCGATAATGGTAGCAGGACCAGAAACGCCGTCACCAGCTGCAAATACATTAGGAATACCAGTTTGTAAAGTTGCTTTAGCAGCATCTAAATCACCCCAACGATTGATTTTTAATTCACCTTCGCCAGCATGCTTATTGATATCTTCGATAAAGTTAACTCTAGTCTTTTGACCAATAGCAGCCAAGATATAATCAACATCTAATTCGTATTCGCTACCATCAATAGGAACAGGTCTTCTACGGCCAGAAGCATCAGGCTCACCCAATTCCATTTTAATCACGTTTACTGATTTCAATACGCCATTTTCATCCTTATTCACTTTAGTAGGATTGTTGAGGAATAAATACTCAATACCTTCTAGTTTAGATTCATGAATTTCGATTGGGTTGGCTGGCATTTCTTTTTCAGTACGACGATAAATAACGTATACTTTCTCAGCGCCGCAACGCATGGCAGTTCTACAACAGTCCATGGCAGTATTACCACCACCAACAACAGCTACAGTTTTGCCAGCGAAATCCATTTTCTGTCCCGTTACTTCCATTTGCTTAAGGAAGTCGATTCCAGAGAATACATTTTGTGCATCGTCACCCTCGCAACCAATTAAAGTTCCTTTTTGAGAACCAATGGTTAAGATGGTGGTATCATATTTCATTTTAAGCTCTTGATAGCTTAAATTTTCTCCTAAGTTCTGATTATAATGAATAGTTGTTCCTAGGTCAGTGATGTTTTTCACTTCAGCATCTAAGATATCATTTGGTAAACGATACTCAGGAATACCATAACGTAG
Source organism: Bacteroidales bacterium (assembly GCA_016744655.1). GTDB lineage: Bacteria > Bacteroidota > Bacteroidia > Bacteroidales > UBA12170 > UBA12170. The sequence continues at coordinate 4,387 of JADGDY010000221.1, forward strand.
CCATCCTCCAGATTTTGGAGCTGCTTCGTAAATATCTACCTGGTGACCTTTAATTTGCAAGAAATGAGCTGCAGATAAACCACCAGGGCCTGCGCCAATCACCGCTACTCTTTTACCAGTAGAAGGGTCTATTTCAGGAACAAATTTGTTTTCTGATTGAAGATCGTAATCAGAAGCAAAACGCTTCATATAATCGATACCAACGGCTGCACCTTCGTCCAATAAATTACGACGACAAGCCACCTCACAAGGGCGAACACATACACGACCACAAATAGCTGGAAGTGGATTGGTTTCTTTAATTAATGCTACTGCATCGCTATATCTTTCTTTTTCTATTAAAGAAATATAACCTTGTACATCAACACCTGCAGGACAAGTTTCGGTACATGGTGCTTTACAATCGGCATAGTGATTACTCATAATAAGGTCTAAAGCAGTTTTACGTGCCACTTTAATACCATTACTATCAGTAGTAATTTTCATTCCTTCGGTAACCTTAGTAGAACAGCTAGGCTGATGGCCTCTCATACCTTCTACTTCCACCACGCAAACATAGCAAGAGCTGAAAGGCTCCAAACGTGGGTCGTTACATAAAGTTGGGATTTCGAAACCTTCTCTTTTAGCTAGCTGAAGGATGCTTTCTCCCGGATAGGCTTTAACGATTTTTCCGTTGAGTTCTATATTTAATGTCTTTTCCATTTTTCTAATTTTTTGCGGTGATTAAGAAAGCTTGATAGCCTCGAATTTACATCTAGAATAACACTCTCCACACTTGATACAATCTTCTTGGCGTACAAAATGAACTTCTTTTCTAGCTCCATCAATAGCATCTACAGGACACTTAATAGCACATACTGTACATCCAGTACACTTATCTGCAATCACTTCGTAAGTGAGCAATTGAACACAGCTCTTAGCCGGACATTTTTTATCGCGGATGTGCGCTTCATACTCATCGCGGAAATACTTGATGGTAGTTAAAACTGGGTTTGGAGCAGTTTGTCCTAAACCACAAAGAGAGTTATCTTTAATTTGAACAGATAATTCTTCTAGTTTTTCAATATCGCCATCTTCTCCTTTACCTTCAGTAATACGAGTTAAAATCTCAAGCATACGCTTGGTTCCCATACGACAGAAAGTACATTTCCCGCAGCTTTCTTTTTGAGTAAAATCGAGGAAGAAACGAGCCAAGTCCACCATACAAGTAGTCTCGTCCATCACCACCATACCACCAGAACCCATAATGGCTCCAGTTGCATTTACAGAGTCGTAATCAACCGGTGTATGAATCAGGTGAGCTGGAATACATCCTCCAGAAGGTCCACCTAGCTGTACCGCTTTAAACTGCTTGTCGTCTTGAATACCGCCACCCAGTTTGAATATAATATTTTCGATGGTCATTCCCATTGGGACTTCTACCAAACCACCATTTTTAATCTTTCCTGTTAAAGCAAAAACCTTAGTACCCTTGCTCTTATCAGTTCCATATTGATTATAAGCCTCTGGGCCATTCAATAAAATATAAGGAACATTGGCAAAAGTTTCTACGTTGTTGATGTTTGTAGGCTTCTTCCATAATCCGCTAACAGCAGGGAATGGAGGACGACGGCGAGGCATTCCTCTTTCGCCTTCAACAGAAGCAATCAATGCAGTTTCTTCACCACAAACAAAAGCTCCAGCACCTTCTTTTACATAAAGGTCGAAGTTGAATCCTTGAATACCACAAGCATTTTCTCCTAGGTAACCTTTGGCACGAGCTTGCTCAATAGCTATGTTTAATCTTACGATAGCTAGTGGATATTCCGCACGACAATAAATCACACCTTGGCTGGCTCCAATGGCATAACCACCAATGGCCATTCCTTCTAATACGGCATGAGGATCGCCTTCTAGTAAACTACGGTCCATAAAAGCACCTGGGTCACCTTCATCGGCATTACAGATGATATATTTTTCGTCGCCTGGGCTGTTATAAGCAAATTTCCACTTCATTCCTGTTGGGAAACCTCCTCCTCCACGTCCTCGAATACCAGAATCTAATACAGTCTGGATAACGGCTTCGCGAGTAACGCCTTCGTTGGCTATTTTTTGTAAGGCTTTATAAGCACCTTTTTCTTCAGCTTCTTCTATTTTTTCTGGGTCGATGAAACCACAATTTCTAAGGGCTACTTTTACTTGTCCTTCGAAATAGCTATCGTCTTTAGTTGGGAATAAATCGCTCTTCACGATATATTCTTTTACAGGCTCATGATTTTGAACATGTCTTTCAACAATTTCTAAAGCTTTGGCTTCGTCAATTCCTCCATAAAGGAAGTATCCGGTATCGTCAATCACCTCTACTAAAGGCTCACGAAAACACATACCCACACAGGAGGTCTTTTTTAAATCTATATCCAATTTATCAATTTCCATGATATTTTGAATAGCATCGTAAGTTTTATTGGCACCTGCAGCAATACCACAGCTACCTAATCCTACTATAACTTGTGTCTTTTCCATATTATGAGGCGTTTTTCTCGTTCAACTTAATTTCTCTAATCACTTT
>JADGDY010000222.1 GCA_016744655.1 Bacteroidales bacterium
GTATTAATGCTTTAGGAATAGAATACAGTTATTAACTTCAATATTCTTTGAACAGCTAAATTCTTCTCATTCTTTAGTGCAGACTTTATACTTTCCATAAATTCAACACTCAATTCTTCAGATAAATAGAAAATTCTACTTGCTTTAAACCGAATAAAGGAGCTTTCATCTTTAAGTGATTTTCCAATAAAATCTTTAATATTCTTCTTTTCTATAATATCAAAAACCTTCTTCACTTCAATTTCCCGAAGAATTGCAATTAGTAAAACAAGTTGATATTCGAAATTTTCAAGTTGTGAATGACTATAAATATATTCAACATCAATACTTCTGATTAGCTCAGATATTTCATTAGTAATTCTGTCTCTATCTTGTCTTTTACTTATTCTGAATTCTTCAGCAAGACCAACAGCTTTATTAAAAGCATGATAGTTGACATATTCATTGACATTTTTTGTAATATCATCTTTATCTTTAGATTTTTCGATAATAACTTCAAGTTCCTTTTTATCAAATTCAACCGACACTGGCCCAAGTCCTAGTTGGTTTGATTTATATACTATCCTTTCTAAAAAATCACCAAGTACTTTTTTGTTAAAAACAATTATTATGATTATCAAAAGTGGCCAAATTATTACTTTTAAATATTCAAGAATTATTATCCAATCTATTTTGCACATTATTTCCATGATAGATCTTTTTGTTTCTATTGCTTACAATTATAAATACATATCCACTTTTAGTCTGTTTAGTTCACATTACAATTCAACAAACTCCACATTTAAATTATATATCCAAAATTTACTTGGTAAAGTTAAAAAATATATACTTCATATAAGTAATCAATATTTCAAACCCCTTATCAATAACGATTCTAATTTAAATTTCCAGCTATACCAAGTTTATATTCCGAAATTCGTAATTTTGTGTAGAAATCATTATTTAGCTCAAATGACCTTATAGAATATCATCCAATGAAATTATTACATACTTCCGACTGGCACCTTGGACATCGCTTGCATGAGCAATCGCAATATGAAGAGCAATCTTTGTTTTTGGCTTGGCTGCATCAATATATTAACCAATATCAGATTGATGTGCTATTGATTTCTGGGGATGTTTTTGATAATGGAACGCCCTCCTCTCAAAGCCTAAAATTATACTACGATTTCTTGGTTCAGCTAAGTACTACCCATTGCAAGCATATCATCATTACTGGTGGAAATCATGATTCGCCAGGTACTTTAAATGCTCCTAAAGAACTACTGGAAGCCCTATCTATAAAAGTGGTGGGAAAAGCTACAGAAGATGTAAAAGAGGAGGTTTTTAAGCTTAATGTAGACCAAGAAGAAATCATCATTGCTGCCGTTCCCTATCTTCGTGACCAAGATATTAGAAAGGCGGTGGCTGGAGAAAGCTTCGAAGACCTAAGCGAGCGTTATAAGAAAGCCCTCACCCATCATTATACCGAGATTGCTGAATATTGCGATTCTATTAATACAGACCGTATCCCTGTAGTTGCCATGGGCCATTTATTTGCTGTGGGTGGTAGCATTTCAGAAAGTGAGCAAAATATCTATGTGGGTAATCTGGGGCATATAGGTGCTCAAGATTTTCCTAAAACCTTTGATTATATTGCTCTGGGGCATTTGCATCGCCCTCAAGTAGTGGGTGGGGAAAGTCATATTCGCTATTGTGGTTCTCCATATATCCTTAGCTTTAGTGAGGTGAACAACCAGAAAAAATTAATCTGCTTAGAAATGGAAGAAAATGCCATTAAGGAGATTCAAGAAGTTGATGTGCCCCAATTTAGAGCGGTATCACGAGTTCATGGGAATATAGAGGAGTGTATAACCCAATTAAATGAGATAAAATCTAATACTTTCGGACTAAAACCATGGATTGAAGTGGTTTTAGATAACGAGTCGAATACCAATATAGGACATGCAGAGATTTATAAAGCTGTGGAACCACTCGACTTGGAAGTTTTAAAAGTGACCCTGAAAAATCAAAGAAAGACCATGGGCTTGGAGCAATTGATTGATGATTCTAAAAAGATAAAAGCCCTCTCTCCCATTGATGTGTTTAAATTGAAATGTCAGGAGCAGGATTTTAATATTGAGGAGAATCAGGACATTCTGGATGCTTTTAGTGAGATTTTAGAAAAAGTAAAGAATCATTAGATTTAAGGAAATATGAAAATATTAAAAATAGAATTACAGAATATCAATTCCTTAAAATCTGATAAGCCCATCATCATCGATTTTGAGAAAGAGCAGTTTCAAGATATTGGATTGTATGCCATCACCGGCTCTACTGGCGCCGGAAAAACTACCATCCTCGATGCCATCACCATTGCGCTTTACCATGAAGTTCCCCGTTTTAAGAAATCGAATATCAAAGCTGGATTGGTGGATGTGGTGAGTTATGGCGCCCACGATGCCTTTTCTAGGGTGCTGTTCGAAAATAATGGAGAAAGATTTGAAGCCACCTGGACCATGCGCTTAGCCACTAAAGCTGGGAAACTTCTGACGAATCCAAAAGAAGAAGTTCGCCTTAAAAATATCAGTACTGGAGCCATTCTCGCCGAAAAGAAAAGAGATGTTCAACATGAAGTGGAACGGGTTTTACAATTGAATTATAATCAGTTTCTGCGTTCTGCCATGCTGGCTCAAGGAGAATTTGCTTCTTTTCTATCGGCCAATGCCAAAGATAAAGGTGACCTACTGGAGCAAATTACTGGAGAAGACATTTACAAGAAAATTGGGGAAAGCATCAACCAAAAGCAATACAAGGAGAAAAAGAAATTAGAAGCCATACAAGCGCGAATTAATATTGAAGACTTACTTTCTGGTGAAGAAAGTGATGCTTTACGTGAGGAAGAGGAAACGCTTAAACTTCAAGTCAATCAAGCGGGTTTAGAAATTGCGAAACTGAATCAAATTTTAGAATGGTATAAAAATGAGGAGGAATTAGCGGTTCAACAAAAGGAATTAAAGTCGAGAACTGAAATCCTAAATACTGAGATTGAGCAAAACAAAGCTAATTTTGAAAAGTTAATTTTAAATGAAAAAGCAGAAGTTTTTAAAGAAGCCATTGGAGAAATTACTCGAAGTGATGATTTTATCAAGTTGAAATCCAAGCATTCTGATGATATTCAGGAGAAGTTAAATCAGCTCAAACCTCAAATTGAAGAGAAAAAAAAGGAGGAGTCTGCTTATATAAAATCTCTGGAAGAAAAGAATGCTGACATTCAAATTTGGAATCCCAAACTAGACCAAATAGCCAAGCTCGATGCGGATATTTTGAGTAAAAAGGATTTCCTTGAGAAAACAAGTGTTTTGGTTAACAAGAATAAAGAAACAAGAGACCAACATGAAAGAGATATCCAAGCATTTCAATTGTCGAAAGAGAAAGTTGCTGGGGAGATTCAAAAGTTAGATGTATTTATTCTAGAGCATAAAAACCTGCTGGAAATAGAAAAAGAATGGCCCAATTGGAATACTCAGTTCACTAAACTACGCGAAAACGACATTAGAATTAGAAACGGTGCTGCTCAAATCACCAGTGATAAAAAGGAAATCGATGGTAATAATGAAAAGACAAAAGCCAATCAATTAGCCTCCTCAAAATTGAAAGCGGAACAGGTTTCTATTCAGGAAAAGCTAAGTAAAAACGCTAAAGAATTAAAAGATAAGGATTTAGATAAAATATTAAAGCTACAAGATCAGCTTACCAAGGATTTGAGTAAATGGGACAAAGCCTTGCAGTATTCCAATCAATATTTAGAATTTTCTAAAACCCAAAAGCAAATAGAATCTCAAACTTTAGCTTCAGAAAAAAATATTGAGGAACAAAACCTTTTATTCGATAAAGCCAAGCTCGATTTAGAAAATGCCGTCAAGAGTGTTCTAGACATGGAAAAGATTCTCAGTTTGGAGCAATCCATTAAGAATCTGGAAGAGGAACGCTTGAATCTGAGAGAAGGAAAGCCCTGTCCTCTGTGTGGTTCCGAAGATCATCCTTATGTGGAGAAGTATAAGGATTTGAATATCTCTGAATCTGAGGAAGAACTTAAAAAGCGAAAAGGGATTTTAGAAAAATGTCAAGCAGAGAAAGGTAAATTAGAGATTGAGCTGACTAAAGCAAAATCAGCCAAAGCCTATCTGCTTGAGCAGAAGCAAAGAATGAATCAGAATCTTGAGCATCTGAAAACGGAATCTGCGCTACTAAATTTGGATTTTGAATTGGGGAAACAAGAAATTATTCATGAGCAAAAGCTGAGAATTGAGAAAGAGATAGAAGCTTTAAAGTTAGAGATCAAGAGGTATCAAGATTTTCAAAGCGAAAAAACGAGCTTAGAGAAAAGCTTACAATTGAAAAATGAAGCAGTCCATCAGGTTCAACAGCAAATGGCTACTATTGAAGGTGCCAATAAGAAACTGATTGAGGAACTGGACAAGAAAGAATCTTTGCTTTCCAAATTACAAGAAGAAACAAATGAGATTGAAATAAAGCTAAAAGCAGATTTAGAAATATTTAAACTGGAATGGCCGAATATCAATAATTCTGAAGAGTTTATCAAACAACTTCAATCACGAATTGCCCATTACAAAACACAAATACAAGCTCAAGAAGAAAACAAAAAACAAATCGACACCCTGATCATAAAACTCAAAAATACTCAAGATCAACTGATCATCAAAAAGAAAGAACTGGAGGAGTCTGCTAAGGAATTATCCGTCTTGGAAAAAGACATTAATGCATTTAGTATAAATCGGAACGAGATTTTACCCAGTCAAACGAGTGTAAATAGTAAACGAGAAACCTTAGAAAACCTGCAAAAGCGAGCTAGTCTGCAAGTCGAAAACTGCCAAAAAGAAAAGCAGAAGCTAGAAACAGCATGGACTCAAAGTAGCACTGAGCTAAAAAGCATTCAGAAAGATTTAGCAGAGAAAAAGCAAGCACTTGAAATATTCCATTCTGAAATTGAAAAGCAAATTGCTCAAAGTCAGTTCCAGAATATCGATGAAATAAAAAGTGCATTGCTTGAAACCGAAACCAAGGAATATCTTCTAAAGAAAAAATTGGAAACCGATGAGGAATCCATCAAAATCAAAACTTTAGAAGCCAAAAACAAGCAAGAATATCATGCTTTATTAGTGCAAAGGTCTTTTGAGACGCCTAAAGAAAAGGCAGAAAAGCAATTGGCAGCTTCTAAACTACTAAACGATGAACAGCTCAAGCGATCCGGTGAAATTGCTCAAACATTTGCCAAAGACAAAATTATCAAAGAGCGCAATAGTGGCGTTACTAAGGAAATCGAGCTTCAAGAGAAACAAGTCACAAAGTGGAAAAATTTAATGGATCTATTGGGTGGCTCCAAACACGCTTTCAATACTTATGTTCAGCGATTGACATTAAAATCGTTGATAGGATTGGCCAATATCCACCTTTACAAACTAAACAAACGGTATTCTCTCAAGATGAAAGAGCAATACAGCTCCGGAGAGGAACTGAATTTCAATCTGGTGGATCATTATCAAACCGATGAAGAACGCTATGTGGATACTTCTAGTGGTGGCGAGAAGTTCCTGATTAGTCTGGCCTTAGCCTTAGGTTTATCAGATTTAGCCAGCAGCAATGTGAAAATAGAATCTCTATTTATTGATGAGGGTTTTGGCACCTTAGACAATGTAACTTTAGAAACCGTTATTTCTACTTTAGAAACGCTTCAAGCCCAAGGAAAAATGATTGGTATCATTTCCCATGTGGAAAATCTAAAAGAGCGTATTCCTACTCAAATTCAGCTGATTAAAAAGAGTAATGGTGTTAGTGAGGTGGAGATAGTTTGATTGTTTTTTTTCAATAGTGTTTAGAAATTAAGTAGAAATAGCAAGGGGTCTTACCCCCTTGTATATTTATAGTACCCTCTTTAAAAGCCGTTTGGAAGAACTTAAGAAAAATAAAGAAAAGCATCACGGCTTTGTATTACCTCAAATAGGTGTTTCAATATAAAATTTGAGCAATGAGTCGGCAGCGAAATTATTCTTCGAAAAACTTCCATTGGCCGACTTAAATAACATTATGGAATTCATAGCCCCGAGTTAAAACTCAGGGCTAGTCGTTTTGAATACCTTTGGCATTCTTTTATCTTAAACAATCATATTTTGTAATTTAATATTTGGTTTTGAGGTGTTTAACATTAACTTTTAGACAGATCTCTGATTGATATAATCAGTTCAAATCCAATAACAGTTTAAAAGAAGACATTCCCATCAAATGCATGATAATAAAACTTGCATCATCGAGTAAAAAAACAGAAATTTGGCCATGATTTCGAACAAAGCTGGATTAGAGCTATTAGCTAATATTTTTATTCAAAAAGGGATTTCAGATATCGTAATTTCACCTGGTAGCCGAAATGCACCAATGATGCTTACATTTCCGGAGTATGATGAGTTTAATATTCATAGCATTATTGATGAAAGAAGTGCTGGTTTTTTTGCTTTAGGCTTGGCTCAAAAATCTCGTCAACCAGTTATACTCAATTGCACTTCTGGGACTGCCCTACTCAATTATGCTCCTGCAATTGCGGAGGCTTTTTATCAGCAGATTCCTCTTATTGTATTATCGGCAGATCGACCTGAGCATTTGATAGATCAAGGAGATGGACAAGCTATTGTTCAACAGGATGTTTATAAAAATTTCATTAGAAATTCGGTACAGCTTCCAGAAAACATCACTTCTAAAGCAGATTCAGAGAATTATCAAAGACTAGTGTTTCAAGCTATTGATTCTTGTAGTATTCCTGTTGCTGGTCCTGTACATATAAATGTACCACTCGATGAGCCCATTTACGATTTAAAAGAGAAAGAGGATGTTTTATTGATGGAGTATAAT
>JADGDY010000034.1 GCA_016744655.1 Bacteroidales bacterium
GAAAGCCTGAATGTAGGAGTGGTTCGCATCGAGAGATGGAGAATCAGTCCAGTCTATGGTATTTTTATAATCGGTAAGCATCTGCGTGGTCAAAGATAATAGATTTCCTTTAAAATCGTAGCCTCCAATGGTGGTTTTTCCACTTTGATCGTAATGTTCTATTATTTGGCCTTTGCTGTTGTTGGCTGTTGTGGTTCCGTAGGTTGTTTTTTGTGTTTTTTTCACCGCAGAGACGCTAAGACGCAGAGATTCGCTGATTGGTCTTTGTAATGGGTCGTACTCCTGCTCTGTTTGGTGTCCTCGGTTATCCCAGTTGTATATTGGTTTTTGTGCCACATCGCTGAGTTGCCATCTGCGACCACTGTCTATATTTTCGGTGTAGATGGGCTCGCCTAGCATATTGAATATGTTTTGAGTCATCCAGCGGCCTTTGGCATCTTTTACTTGCTCCACCTGGCCTGCAATATTATACTTTTGACGGGTTTCAACATAATCAGGATGATCTTCTACGCCATTATCATCCTGGGTTAAAAACAATCTGCCTAGGCTATCTAAATGCTGCACCTGTGGAGTATCATAATGATCTGTGGTGTTATTGGTATCATTCTGGTCGTAGTTTTTTTGCAACCAGGCATCAAATTCCACTTTTGTAATATTATCGTCGGGTAATTTAGTTTTTATTATTCTCCCCAATGGGTCATAATACATTGTGATGGGTTCCAATTGAAAGAAATTCAAATTAGACTCGTCCACATATTCGTGGGTATTGGAGAACCAGGGTTCGTATTGTTTAAATACCTTGCCTTTGTTATTATAGACTTTTCTACCAGTGGAAGTCCAGCGGTTGCTGGTTGACTGTTTTTCATTAAATCCTATTTGCCAAGCATCGCCATCCTCTGCCTGTACTTTGGTTTGTAATTCACGACCCAATCCATCGCTATAGGTATAGCTTTGTAGCCAATCGCTATTGCTATCTTGATGGGTTTCTCTGGCTTGTGTGTGCACATATACGGGTTTTTGCTCGTCTTTCCATTGGTGTAAATCGTAGCTCATTGATACGGTAGGATCTTCAATGGTATCTCCTTCGGTTTCTAGTTTTCCTTTAATGGCAGTGGCTGTCACCATACCCAAGGCATCGAAAGCTACTTCGCTTTCATTTCCATTAATATCGGTGATTTGTTTGGCTTGCATAGATGTATAGTCATTGCTCACCAGTGTTTCATCAATAATAGTGCTGCCATCATTGGAGTATTCATCCACAATTTTGCTCATTAATAAATTCGAGACATCATATTGTATTTCTGTGCTATGTCCGAAAGCATCCATTTTGCTAATAGGCAAATAGAATGCGGTATTGCTGAAGGTTTGTCTTTCGCTCAGTTGCCAAATACCATCGGTATTGCTAAGGAAGGCTCCATCTGTGCTTAACAGATTTTCTAAATCGGCTGCTTGAAGTAAATCATTATGATAGCCATCAGTTTTGATGTTTTTGGCTTTTATATCATCCAATAATCCTGAGGTATAAGCCAATTGCTGACTTTCATTGGGTAAGCCATGGGAGGCTATAGTTCCGAAACCATCGGTTCCATTTAAAGCCTCATTATAATAATATTGTTTGCCATGTGCTAAGGTTCTTATGGCTGCAGTAGTTCCAGGAGTTTCTTGGTATTCTAGTAGCAATGCACTTGTAATATGTGTATTAACATCCTCTTTTGTACACTTTCCACTAAAACTGAAATTATGCATTTCATAGGATTTGCTTTCAACAGGAACCCCTAGTCTATAAAAATCAATATCATCATGGTTGATGAAGCTCTTAACATCGTATTTAGCCCAAAGTTTGTCTTGTTCGTCTGGGTTTCCTGTTCCTCGGCGGGGGTACGACAATTGGCATTCTTCCTTTATATTTCCGTACTCATCCACTGTCATCACCAATCGGTGTGCAATACGAGGGTCAGATATATTTCTTTCGTAATGATAGCTAATGGTTTCTGCCTCGCTTACTAAAAATACGCCATGTTTATTTACCGAGATATTCTGCAATGCTTGAATGTCGTAGCTCTTTTCTTCCACAGTATAGGGGAGGTTTTCTTTATCTGTGCCATCTACGGCATATACTTCTTTTCGCAGCACACTGCCTTTTAATACCCTGCAGGCTTCTCTGCTTTCTTCGGCGCTTAAGCTTTCGGGTAATTGGGTATCGGGCAATAGCCAAGCTTCTGTATCGTCATTAAAATATTCTTGGGCATATTGGTGGGCAATGGTTTCGCGGTCTTTAAAATATCCGGTATGAAACCATGTTTTGGTATAAACTGGTGGAATGTCTCCATTTTCTTCACCACCACTAGGGATTTGATAATCTTCGGTATCCCATTGTTCTACCATTCCAAAGCCACGGAATTCTCTTTCTTGTCCATCGAAATAACCATGGTGATAGGCATAGCGGTTGGTATAGGTGCTTTGAGTGATTTCATCGATGGTGATGGTTTTTTCTAATACCTGCACCGGGAATCCTAGTTTGGAAATCCAAGGTGTATTGTTCTTTTTATCTTGAATATAAAACTTGGTGGATGGTGCATATTCAAATTGGCGAATGCCACCCATTTGGTTATTCATTTCTTGTAATAACCAAGGTTTTCTACCACCTGTTAGTTCCACATATTGCATGCGATTGGCATGATTGGGCAGGCTTGTTGACCACACTATACAACTGCTTCCTTTTCCTAAAAGATCCATTACCGTAACAGTACTTGCACTATCAAAAGGAGGGAAGATGCTTAATATCTGTAAGCTGGTCCAGCTGTTTCCTGCCAAGTTATAAGAAACATAGGTATTGCGACCCAGATAAATAATATCTGTGGTTCCGCTGCCATCAATATCGGCTAATCGGATTCGTGCTGGGTCAAATTGTTCGGGATAGTCTAAGCGTGGTGCATCTTTCATGCTCACCTTTTTTCCAAATCGGCCATATCCCATATTGGGCCAATAGTCTACCGAGCCATTATTTATACGCACTAAATCACTCAAACCATCGCCACTCATATCGGCAGTAAAGATGGTTTGTGTACCATCGTTAAATACCAAGCGCGGGCCTTGGTTTTCATCCATTTCTTTGGCAATTTTAATGGCCGCTTCAAAACCTTCTTTGGCTTTAGAGAAATAGCAGCTAAAGCAATGGTTTTCGGTGATTAAAATATCGGCATGACCATCGCCATTAAGGTCAATCATTTTTAAATTGGGATCTTGCCAATTCAAATTGGGGAGGGCATTAAAGTACTGAAAGTTTTCCCATTTTCCCTCTTTGTCTAGCTCTTGATAGCCTTTTACATGGCCCGATAAAATACTGATATCGGTTTGTCCATTGCCATCAATATCGCCAAGGGTATAGCTAGTAGCAGCAGTAGCCATGCTGGGTTTGCTATCCAACCTTTTTAGTGCTCCTAGTTCAATATCGGGTTCAGTTAAGCTGCTGTCGGTAAATTGCTTATCGCCATAATTGGACTTATAATACCAAGCCTGCTCGTTTTTCACTAAAACACCACTTAGTCCTTCATTATAAAGGTCTATCCATTGGTAATTTTTATCGGCACCCACGCCAGAGGCTAGGTTTTCCATATCCTTGCTATCGAAGCTATGGATTTTTCCTGGAGCTTCGGCTTGGCTATAATTAAAGGTGAGAGGAGGGTAGGATTTACTGTTTCCGTCTCTGTAGCCTTTATGTGTTGCTGAGTTTAATAGTGTGAGAGCAGGAATGGGTTCGCCATTTTGCCAGTTGTCGGTATTATGGCTGAGGTCGGTGCTTTTCACTAAGGTCCAGTCGTTGCCCAGATCACTAAATTTATGGAACATGAGCATACGTTTACACAAGCGCCAAGTTCTCACCTCAAAGCCTTGTTTGTGGGTAGAGAAAGGGTCGAGTCTACAAGTCCAGTTTTGTTCTTCGGTAACTGTTGGCTCACTTTCGTTATGTTCACCATAATCCAGCAGTAATTGCATATGCCAGTCCATTGCGCTCAGGTCGTCATCAATATTGACCATGGTATCGTTGGCATAAAATACTCTTTTCAGGTATTTATTAGCAAATGCTTCCGTTCCATTTAGGCGGTTTTTCTCGTAAATATGATTGGTGATATTATCGCTATTCTCGGCTTTGAATTCATAGAGAATGATGTTTCCTTTATGGTCGGTGGTTCGCTCAATCAACCATTTAAAAACCTTCTTAGTATTTGTTGGGTCAGCAATTCGCGCAGATTCAGATTGACCGTATACCGTGGTGGTATTGTCTTTTGTGGTGGCACGCCAGTGAATATCTTTATCGGATAATCTTAGCCACATTTCAATGCGAGCGAAAAGGCCTTCGGTACGTGGGATAAAACCATATACTTGGTAATCATCATCACCAATACTGCACTCTGTAGGAGGCAATAGTTCTCCATCGGCATTGAATTTACGGACCAAATCTTCGGCGCCAGAAAGGATAAAAGTATCCTGCTCTTTCAGGTCTTCACTAAAATCGAAATAGCGGGGGATGCCTTTGTCTGTTTTCCTGCTGATGCTGGGTAGGCCAATATTCCAACCTAATCCGTAGGGGCTATTTCCACTGCCAGAATCGTAGCTGAGACCTAGCTGCGGAGTGAAACCTCCACGTCCTTGACTCATGGCTATAGGAACGCTAATACTGGCGGTACCGGTTAATGGATTGGCTTCAAATTTTTCACCAATCCCTTTGATGGCACCACCGCCTTTGGGCAGTTCAACTAGTGAGTCGGGGCCACTATTATTTTTGGGAGCGCTACTTGCTGCGGCTCCAGAATTTTCGTTTTGGGTGTTAATGCTTCCAGAAGACTGTTGCAAATCACTCTCTGTATTTTGATTGCCCTGCGAGTAGAATTGATCGGTATAGGGCTGATTGTTGTTTTTCATTACTTTCGAATTTAATAGTACGAAAAGGGATAGCATCAAAAAAGCCTAGGCTATATGAGCTATCTTCTTTTCTTTAAAAAAAATGGAAAAATAGAGGCTCCCAACAGGGAGCCTCTGCTAATAATGTTCAGATTTTATTATTGAATCATATAATTTAAAACTATAATTACATCTTCAATTTCATCACCTGTAACATTTGAAATATCAATGTTTATGTTTTCAGGTAATTCAAATAATAAATTATCAGGATTAGTAAACTCATCTTCATTAGCAGCCTCAATTGCAATTGAAGTTGAATAAACGCCTCTTTCTCCTTGCGCTAGAGGGCAATTCGTCTTGTCCAAAATATCAATGGATCCACTTAATTCACCATTTACATTAAATATGACGTCAAGCTTCTTTACCTTGATAGTATCATTTGAATCATCAGATATTAAGCTATCTTGGATAAAGTATGGAAGCTCCTTAGGGCTAACCGATAATTCTGTTGACTTATTGGTTAATAAGGTGTGTAACTCATTGCTATAGTTTGATTTCAAACTGTAAGCTTGGTAAATCCCATGTTTATCTTGCTTTAATTCATCTAACATTAAATTCAAACTATTCTTCATTTCCTCTTCAGCTATACCTTTGAGAGTTGCATCATCAAGAGCTGTATAGTTAATGTGCAAAATGACATCGCTAATAGAATCATAATCAAATTGGCGAATAGAATTTGGTAGTTCAAGATTCCACATACTAATTGCTCCAGCACCTTCAAATGGAAGGTAACGCTCATCATTAAAATTCAATTGGAATACTCCACTATCATTTTGAGCAGTACTAGTTGCAATAGATTCAGAGCCTCCAGCTAGGAATGTAAACCTGTCATCACTGTCGTTTTCTATAGCGTATTTGTCACCTTTTAAAGTGGCATTTTTTCTATATCGACTAGATTGTAAACTTAGTTTACAAGCAATATTGGTATGAGGACCAGTTACTGCAGGAATGGTAATTCCTACAGACTTAATGCGACGCATATATTGACCAGGATAATCAAGGTCGAATAAGACTTCAGGAATGTCAATATAACAAGAACCTGTCTCTCTTAAGTTCATCAATTGGTCAGGATTTAGCATAGCCAAACTCACATTTTTAGTTAATTCCAATTGTCGTTTGTTCTTTTCCATATAGGCTAGGTCCATACGACGAAGATCTGATTGTAGTTTTTCACCTGCCAATAGTCCTTTCTTTCTGCTATCCCAATTACTATAACTGATAAAGCTGCTTCTGTCGTCATTAGTTTCGAAGCGGTATGATCTTTCAGCTTTTTTCGCCAATTCCACTGCCATCTGATAACTATGGAAATATACATCAGAAATTTGACCAGACATCCAAGAGTAGAGTTCCTCATTGGTGTATTTGTCTTTCAAGAATTCGAAATATTCCGAAGAATGTTGGGTTTGAATCTCATGGTTTTCCAATTCTCTTTCGGCCATTGCTTTTCTGATTTCTGCCGCAATAATTTGCTTTTGAATCTGTTCAGCTTCTCTTTCGGCGGTTTTCATTTGGAAATTCCATTCTTGCACACGGCGCTCATGACCTGCCATAATGCTGGCTTTACTGGCTTTACCTTGTGCCTCTGAAGATTCCATGTTCTTTAGAGATGTTACGAAATCTTGAGCCGTAGATAGCAGAGTTCCACCAAACTTGGTTCCTAAGTGAATGAAAGGGAGTCCTCCAGTTGAACCAAAATCGAAATCAGGTATTTTAGAATATACTTGAGAAAGAAGAGTAGATTGTTGAGCTTTTATTTGAGCCCTATTGCCTTTTTCGATCTGATCTAAGTGATTCTGCTCCTTTAGGATTAGATTTTTATCAACAAGAGTTTTATAATAGTCAACCCTCTTATTAATATTTTCTATATTAAACTCAAGAGATTTAATCTGAGCTTCATTTTCTTCAATACTTAATTCTTTTAATTGTTGAATAGCAGATTGAAGCTTTAACTCATGACCAGAACGTAAAATCGATAATGATTCAGCGTCTTTTTTCTCTAAAGCAGATAATAGGGATTGACCAAGGGCTTTTACATCGTTGGTGATTTCCATGGCCTTTTGATACATGGCTTGGAAGCGGTAATAAGACAATGGAGCATTTAATTCGTTTAATGCTTCTCCTAAACTTAAGCCACCGGCTAATGCTTTTGCAATTAAAGCAGGATCAATAGGTGGTTGGAATAGAGCTAATTGTCTTTCTATTCCTTTGATGTTCATACAGTGACGGATTTTAAATAGACGATCAGCAACCGTATCCCAATAGGACATTAATTTATCATTATTAGGGAATCCAAAGTAGTAAGCATCAAATGGGCGTAGCGCAAAGGTTCCTTGCCCAGTGGATGAGGAATTATTGTTTGCACTTTTACTCGATTCCCAAATTTTATCTGAAACTATAATTATAGCATTACTAAAATCATCCAATCCATTCGGATTATTCTCATTCGTAGTATTCAATTGTGTGTAATTTTTCGCATCAGGTTGATGTTCACGAGTCATTACCGGTTTTTTACCTAACAAATTGGCAGTCATAATATAAAGCTGAGTAGCCTCGTTAATAGATTCCATGCTGTCTTGAGCGAATAAACTATCTGCCCAGTCAATGATATTGTCTAAATACTTCATCAATACATTCTTTCTATAGGCTATAGGTCTGCTTATTGCAATGGCGTGAGGATTGAAAGGATCGTCTCTCCATGTCTCTAAATCAGCAGTGTAAGATTTACCTATTGAATATGTTGAAGCAGAAAATTTCTTATCAATATCAATTAAGGGTTTAATTTTCCAATATTTTTTCACCTCCTTATTTTCTTCTGCAGGTGCATTGATTAAGCTAGGGTCAAAAATATGATGGAACCATTTCTGGGCTTCCTCAAACTTTTTGTTTTTGGTTAATTTATCAGCTATTAACATAGGGATATGGAAGAATATTTCCCAGTTATAAACAGAATAGGCATCATCAGTATCGAATGAAATTTCATCCTTAGGATAAGTCTCTTTAACATGGGATGAGACTATATATTGTTCATTAATTCCAGAGACGAAATTTTCTGGCGAAACAAATACCGCTTTGTTTGGCTCACTTTTTTGCCTAAAAAACTTATCTGTAGTTTTTGGAGATAGTAAACTAGGAACCCCTTTATCATTAACCACTTCCAAGAAATCATTGGCATAAGGATGATGAAAGCGATAGAAAGTATACATCATATCTGAACTAGCTGCTGATGCATTTGAGTAATTCACTTCCTCTGGAATCCAATCAGGATCTTTTTGATTATCATCATGAGGATTGCTCCAATAGAATTCATTGGTTTGTTTATTATAGATGCCAGTAGATTTAGATTTGTCAAAATAGACAGATTGATCGATTATTCTAGGTTTTTCTTCCATTACACTTGCCAAGTTAATGGTTTTGTTATCAGGGGAACTTTCTTTTAAATCTGAACTAATCATCTTTTTTAAAGTTGTATTATTACCTGATGAATTTCCTTTTTCTGGCATAATAAAGAAGGAACGATTTTCGTCTTCATGAATAATAGGGTCTTGAGAATAATATGCTTTTTTGTAGTCATGTGCACTATGTCCTGATAACCCGCTGTGATATCTATACATATACTCTGTACATAAAGCAGATGGATAGGTTAACTTCGAAGGTTTTGTACAGCAATACTGGAAAAGTGGAATGCTACGGTTATTGTTATTATTAATATTAAGATAAATTGGTGTAATAGGAGTGGTTTTAGATACATTACTAGTATTGTTATGTAGGTAAGAACCATTTTCTAAATTATCTTTATGTAGTTTTTCCCTATTACTGTGCCATCTATAAGTATATTTAGGATCGGAGTAAGGATTTTTAAATATAAAGCTACATAGTTCAGAAGTATACATGTTAGATTCTGGATAAATACGGTTTGTAATACATGGGGAACCATTATGTAGAACATCGTCACCTTTTTGATCGTAAGTATAGAAGGCATCCATATAAATTTTGAAATCTATATATGATTCACCCCAAGGAGTTGTAGGAATAATACCATAAATTGATTTATCTAGTAGATTCTCAGCACCATGAAAAACTTTATGCGGATTGTTTTGCATCCAGTCGGCATTGGTATTATGAGATTTTTTAGATAATTTCTTAGCAGACCACTTATTGTTTTTTCTTGTGGCCCAAGCTAATTTAATTTCATAGTTTTCCTCTAGGCTTGCTTTTTCTGGATTATTATCATGTGAATCTTTTTTAATGGCTGTATTTGTAAATTCTAACCAAGCCACAAAGACTTGTTTTTTAAACTCTACAATTACTGCTTGGTCGCCGCTAATTTCCACATCTACATGTTCCCAAGCAGTCCAGATTTCATCTTCACGTTTGCGATAGAAATATTTATGTGGACTGGTTTTTGTTCTGGCCAATACGTGTGTAGCTTTTGATTTGCCATCCCCAGGTTTAAACCTTGAATGTTTAGTCTCTGCATTAACATCTTCATAATCAAATGCGGTGTGATTGGCAGAGATATCACAAACTTCTAAATTGGCTATCTCACTTAAACCATTTAAATAGGTTTTGTAAATGTGATCCACTTTTTCTTCGGTAATATCATCCTCTTTTAAAAGCTTTTCTACTTCTTCAAAAAGTTCAGATTTATCTCTTCTTAAATCGGGTTCTAAATAGTTCTCTGGCTGCACATATATTTTTCTGTTGGCTTCCCAAAGACGGTATTGTTTTGACCATTCCCATTCTTCTTTTTCATCATCGCCAATATATACGCCATCTTCAAGTCCCATTAAAGCTCTTTGAATGAATAATTGCACAGATAGAGTGGCTTGTTTGATGCGAGAAGTCATGGTACATGAGCTCATTTCCGAATCAATAAGATAATGGGCATAAATGTCAGCTGTGTCGTTTAACTCAATACCATCAGGATTATTGGTTAAAAGATAAGCACTTAATGCATCTCTTTGTTTTTCGCGTAATGGTTTACGGATTTTTGGAGCTACACTTAGCCATTGACTTTGATCCATAGTAGATTTTACCAGTTTACGGAAGCTGCCAGAATGCTTTTGTTCTAACTTAGGAATATTTAGATTGACTAATTCTGTGGGTGAAATTTGTAATTGTGTTGCAAATTTCATGACCTTATAAATAGCCATTAACCATTTTTCATCTTTAAAATCATTATTTGCTTCGCTTAGATCGCATTTTACTAATAATACCTCTAATTCTGAGTCTGTTGTGTCCCATGCTGTAATATTTAGCAATTCAGCTATCCAGTCTGTTAAACTTAATTCATTATTGCTTAATTTTTTATCCATAAATTCAAAAATGGATACTTCTTCATTAAACAATGTTGAATTTAATTGCATGGCATCTTCTAGTTTCGACCATTTATCATAGCTTACATTGGCTGTGAAATCATCATCGGCAAATTCTACAGGTTGTCCCGGAAAGGAGGTGAATTCTAACCATGAAGTATTGGCAAAATCAAGGTGGATAGTATCAATATCAATCTGAGATAGTTTGTAATGCTTAATAAACAAACAAGCTTTATAAATGGCTTCAAAATAGAAGAATTGTAGTTTGAATTTATTGGTTCTTTCAATATCTTCGGTAGAACTTACAAAGAAGTCTCTTCTGAAAAACTGACTATAAGATTGGAGGATTCGTTCTTCAATAAAATACTCTTTAAATAGAGTTTTCATCATCGACAGATCTATTCCCATGGCATCGGCAAATTTCTGATATAAGAAATCCTCCATTAATGTTTTAATGAGTTCGTTAGTTACATAAATTATACGACCGAGCTTTGCATTTAATGAAAGTGGGTTGCTGCCTGTTTCGGTAACTAATCTATTGATAGCCTGTTCGGTATCTGTAAATGGTGCAAAGTATTCATTGATTAGTGCAGTGCTTGATACAGAATTTGAAATCGTATTGGAATAATCAAGAATGATTTCCATGGCCTCATCAATAATGTCATTGTCGTCAATAAAAAGGGCCAATAATGTTCTTAGATTTTCTTTAAATAAATTAAACTCTTCATGATCTTCACTTTCATCCAAATCGCCATTTTCTGAATCAATTATTATATTATTAATAGCACTATATAAGTTGTCATCACTACTGTTTTTTCCATCTTGGAAACTACTTTCTGATAATCCTAATTTGCTAAAAGCATTATTGTTTTCTGAAATCAATGCAGTTCTTTCCAGACTTGATAGGGTTGAATTACCTTGTATCAATTGACTGATGGCCATTGCAGTTGCTTCGTCTAGATTTTCAACAGAAATAGCATCATCAATAAACTGACTAAAAGGGGTTTTAGTGATTTTGTATTTATCTTTAATTTTTTTGAGTTCACTACGTATATCCTCAAGGAATAATGAAATCTCCTCATCATTAATCATCAATGTTGAATTAGATTTTCCGCCACCATTTATCAGGTAATATAAGTCATCAATAGTCCAACCAGAAGTTTTAATCTTCTCAATCTCATTGATAAAACCAAGTGTTTCTTCAGGATATGTAAAAGGGAATAATGGTTTTAAATCAGAATCAATTAGTTCTAATAATAAAGTATAGTCTTTAATACTGATACCAACTGTTTTACAAAATTTACTAACTCGATATAATTTCGATAAATTAGCTAAAGATGCATTGTATGAAGCAGCATTACCTGTTATTCTATCCAAATCAGTTTCACTGATGGATAATGAGGCTAAAACATGTGCTCGTGCATTTTTATCGTTTGTTTCTGTTCCGATATCTGTAGCGCTTGTAAAGCTTTCATTGCTGTTTTCCAATGCTTTGCTTAAATAAACTTTATTATACAATGAATTTTCATTTTCAAAATATTCACTTGTGTCCATGTTTGACCACAGGCTGATGATTTCGATCACAGAGATATCATATTGTTCTCGAATTTTTTCTATAAAGTAGCAATCAATAATAAACTCTTCATCAATTTGGTTTCCACGTGCAGTTATAGTTTTATCTAATTCAGAAATACTCCATCCTAGTTTTTGTTGCAGTCTCCAGAATTTTTGAAGTTTAAGGAACTCATGTCTTTCGAAAGGCATAACTGCTAAATCTAATGCACAAGGATCTTCCTGGTTAAACTCAATGGTTTTCTGATTCGGATTGATGTATTTTGATTGGATTAGTTCGGTAAGAACTTCATATGCCAAACCTGATTGTTTTAGTAAATATTCGATAACTTTTAGGTTTTCTGTGGTAGCACCCGTCCCGTATACTTTATCTATATCAAAAGTGTTACCGGTACTAGTAGAATCAGTAATCAATGCTAAATTATTAATACCTAAATATTCGGCAGCAACTGTTTTGTTAGTGAAATATTTATCAACAACGTTAATGGTTTTCTCTGTTGGTATATCTTTTAAAATATCACTTCTATTGATGTCCAAATGATTTAAATAGACTCTGGCTTCCTCATTCCATAAATGGAAAGGTGCCTCCCATGGATAAGTAGCTTCAGCAAGTTTGTCGTCAGCATAAGCATCTGTATTTAAGTGCTCAGGATAGCATTTAACATCTTCACTTTCGTCTTCTGTTTGAATGGACTCATAGTTAGTGTTCTGAGTAATAGCATTTTCAAGAATTTCATTTATTAAATCAATAAATGGAATGAGTGTTTTAGTGTTGTCGCAATTGAGATCAATATATTCTAGATCAGGTCTCTTCGCTAATAAAGAAGAGAGGACATCATTTTTATCATCGTCAACTATATTCTCAAGAAAATGCATAATGTCAGTCAAATAGGAGGCTGGACCATAAACAGATTGGCAGTGGCTAGTGTGAGAATAATCAAGTGAGCCAAAAATATCTCTAAATATATCTTCTTGTTCTGATGCATTAGTTGTGCTTTTAGGGGTGTTTGTAATATCCTTTGTATAATGCGCAAACAACATAATAGATTTAAAAGTAAGGGCTTCAGCTTTTGAATAAATAGATTCAATGGTATTCTCATCAATATTTGCTTTCAAAAGGCTTTTTAAATAAGTTTTGCCTTTACGAGTAGCTGCTAAGGAAGAATGTATATTGTTTGTATGTAGGGCTTTATAAGCTTCAAATTTATCTGTTTCGGGAGTGATGGCAAATAGCCTTTGTACCGTTTTTAATTCTTCAGAATCTTCAATAGTGTCCTCTAATAAATCTAAACTTGGGTGGCTAGCAAAATAAGTCTCAATACTTGATGAATCAATCTCTGTATCTGCAATAATTTTTCTGAGTAAAGATTCTGTAGGATACAGAAGCTCTATACTGTGTTTAAAATATTTGGCATAAATAGAAAGTTTTTCAGCTTCATTTTCACCTGCTATATTTTCAGGGATAGCAATAGAGTTATCCTGAATGAATAATTCCCAGTAGTTTGCATCTTTTGCGGCAATATCGCTTTTTACAAGACCGTCAGCTTGAATTTGCTCAATTAAGCTAAGATTGTTTAAACTGGCTTTACTTAAATCCAATAAGTGTTTTACTTCTTCAGTTTTAGTATTTAAAACTTCACTTGCTTCTGTCCAAAAATCCTCTTCTTTTCCTTCAAATAATAAATATTTATCTAAAAAGGCTTCTTTTTCTGAAACACTAAGAGAAGAAAGGTTAAAGATATTATTGAATTGACCTTGGTCGTTACCCAAAATCTGCTCTTTAGCCAACTCCACAAGGTTATTAGCATGTATTTCCACATTCTCTAAAATATCTTGGTCTAAAATATTTTTTTCTACTGCTTCGGTTAAAGTTTTTGTGATACTGGATTTCTTTTGTAGAAGGATAGTAGACAAATCAGCATATGGGTTTTCTTGTAAGAAAGCATAATATACCTGCATATCTACATTTGTTTCTTCAGAAAGCTGGCGAGCTGTTACCCAAATAGATGCTTCTTGAGTACTGATTTTATGTTGTTCAGCATTTAGAATGATATCATCTTTGCTTACTCGTTTTTTTAGTTCGCCTAAAGTAGAATTCGTTAAGCTGTTACTGGTTTTTTCGAATGAAGGACGATCGAGGCATACTTCGGCTACAGTTAAGTTGATTACTATATCCTCTGTGACTTTTGTATAAAGTGGAGAAGCCATTAAATATAATTTCCCCAAGCTTGTATACACAATTATATATAAATTGTAAGTATCTTCTATTTTATCAAAAGTGATTGAATACTCACCAGTTGTAGATGTCTCATTTGAACCTTTTTCAATTTCTTTACCATTATCTTTAGAATAGAGAAAGATAGTATATCCTTCAAGAGCAATGTTTTTTTCATCAACAATTTTGCCAGTTACTGTAATGATATCATCGGAACCAGTACCAGAGTTAATATTAATTTCTTCTATTTCTAAAGTAGGTAGACCAGTAACATTATCAACTACATTTCCCCGGTCGTACTGATTTGAAGTTTTTATTACTCTTCCCTGAACTACATCAAATATTTCTACACTAACAAAGAAATCTTCACCAGGATTATATGTTAGGTTATAATTACCATTTGAGTTTATGTCAACTGTTTTTTTATTATTATTATTAAAAACAAAATCAGCTCTCAGATTATTAATTGGACCTCCATTATTATTGGTTATCTTTCCATTAAATTTGATTCCCGGAAGGACAGCAAGAGTTAAATCAATCCTTTGCTCAATAGATGATTGGATGCAAGGATCTGATATTTGCAGACTTGCTTTAGATGAGTCTGGAATAATCTTAATAAAGACATCAGGACTTAATTCTTCGGAAGTTTGGTAGCTATGTGTATATGATATATTATAGCCTTGGCTTTTACCAATGCTGCTTTCGCCTAAATAATACTCGGTACCATCCTCAATACGAAAGGCTTTGACATGATATTGCGTAAAGTCAAAGAATTCATCTGAACTATAAATATTACCAAATACTCTTCTATCTTCTACTTTGTAGGCTGATTTGATTAAATCAATACGTTGATCTACTAGAGAATATTTAAAGGTTTTAGATCTTTGTAAAACTTCGTGAGTGGTGCTGTCTTTTAGTTTAATAAATACATCTACTTGAGCTGCATTTTTTAATTGCTTTAAAGTATTAAAACTTACATTATAGTTCCCATCGGTGTCTGTAATATCGGTGCCTAATGAAATTTCTATTTTACCATTTAGTCTGAAGGCTTCTACTTCATAATTATTTAACCCTTGCTCGTCTTCATCAGATATTTTACCAAATATTGTTCTGTTCTGATCTTCAAAAGTTTCATTAAAAAGCAAATCGATTTTCTGTGGTGTAACACTGCTTAAATATGATTTAGAAAAAGCAAGGGTATCACCACTAGTATCATCAATAAGCTTAACCGAGAGGATGGCTACTTTTGATTCACCTGGAGTATATGAAAATGTGAATGGGATGCGATATCCACCAGAAACATTTACTTTGTCAGTACCTAATAGTGTTTCTATCCCATTAATATTTCTGAATGCTTTTATAGTGCAGGCATTCATGCTTCTTTCCGAGTCATTAGTAAGTGTTCCAATGACGAGTCTTTCCTCATTAATAAGAGTGTGAGGCAATTTGAAGTCCAATTGCTTTTTATCTAGTGACGTTGCAATGGTTTCTGAGGAGATTTCATTTTGAGGGTTTTTGTCATCAAAAAGCTTAACTGTAATTGCGGCTATCTTATCATAACCAGGAACATGTGAAGTACTATATTGAACCTTATAGCTTCCGTTAGTCTTACTTCGGTTAGTTCCTATTTCCTTTTCAATACCATTTATTTTTGCAAAGACTTTTATCGTGTAATTTTCAACAGGATTGTTAAATTCATTGCTCACTTTACCAAAAATTAATTTGGAGTCAATTACAATAATACCTTCTGCGGTTAAATCGATTTGTAGATTAGCTATCGAAGAGGAGTGGAGTTCTGAAGTAATAAGTGTTGAATTGCCAGAGATATCCATTACTTTTATAAAAACACTGCTTTCTTTACTGGTCTCAGATATATAGGGGTGGCTATAAGGAACCTCATAATTGCCATCTTCATCAGTATAGTTGCTACCCAGGAATTTGTCTACTTTATTAGACTTTGAGTATGCAATTACTTTGTGATTTTTTAAGGGGAGATCGTTTTCATTGGTAATTCTACCAAAAACTGTTCTGTCATATTTAAGTATTGGCTCATCATAACTTAAGCTAATCTCGATGAATTTATCGCTATAAACATAGGTTTTTGATGTTGCAATTATTTCTTCCGATTCATTTGTTAATTTGATCAAAAGGTTTTCTGTAGTTGTTTCTCCTGGAGTGTAAGAAAAAGAATAAGGAATTTTGTAACGACCGTTTGAATTGGTATTTATAGTTCCTAGAAGGGTTTCAACTCCATTTGTTGTGGAGTAAGCTTTGACAGTTTGGTTGTCAATAGCAAATCCATTTTGGTTGGTAATGATACCATGTATCATTCTTGTTTCGTCTATTTGCATGTTTGGTAGTGTTAAATTGTATTCTTGATTTTCTGTGGCTTTGAAACCTGGGCTAGTGTGAAATAGTTCTCCAGTTGGTGTAAGTAATCTCAAGCTTAGATAACTAGTATAGCCTCCATGCTTTGTTGGAACATATGATTGGATATAAGAAATAGTATAATTTCCCCATTCATCTGTATTACATGTTCCTATTGGTGCAGTATAATCACTTGTTCCTTGATAGGCTTCAACAGGAAAGTTGGATAGGCTAGTATTGAATTCATTTTCAATTTTACCAAATACAGTTCTGTGTTGGTCGTGACGTTTGTCTAAAAATACATCATCACCAACTTTTGATAATTCAATAATGAATTCTGAATTTAATACAGAAGCGGTATAAATGCCACCAGTATCCATAATTTCATTGTCATAGTAACAATTAATATAGAAATCAGGATATTTAAATAGAAAGTATTTATCATTTACTGAGTATGAGAAACAACCATCTGAATCTGTTAATATTTCGCTTGTATTAGCAAGGGGATAGCTTGTTACTCCATCAGTATAGTCCCTATAAAGTAACTCGATTTTAGTGTTTTGCAAGGGAAGTCCTGTGTCTTTCTCAATTACTTTTCCTTTTATTTCATCTGTTATTTCAATAGCATCAATATAGAAAACTGATAATGAGTGATCTAGTAATAAAGTACTAGTAACTCTATGTTTATGTTTGTAGATGAATTCATCTTCGTCAAAGAATTTGATATGTAATAATGGGTTTTCTGGCTCAAAATTGCTGTTTTCGGAGATAAAAGTGACCATTCCTTCGCTATCACTTATAATAGGATCGACGTGAAAAGGTGAGTCATCTGCAGTTGAGCAAAATTGAAGCCCAATATTGGGAACGGCTTCATTTTTTATTCCATCCCATAATCTTAATCTTAGTGTTGTTGACATAATGTTTTTTGTTAGTGTTAAACTTATAATATGGTGTAATGTATTGGTTGTAAATGTTTGAGAGATTTCAATTAAGTCTCCAGTGTCGGGATCTAGAACTTCTATTGAGAGGTCCAAATCTTTTTCTATACTTGAGCCATAGGTAAAATCATAGGAAATCTGATAATCACCTATTGAATTGATAAGAGAAGTTCCTAATAGTGTTTTTTCGGTATTTATATGAGAAAAGGCATTTACACGATATCCTTCACAAGGAGTATCATTGCTATCAACAATATTACCAGATACTTCTCTTTCCTCTGTCCCACCTAAATCAACTGAGATATTAATGGTATAGTTTTGCTCAGAAATTGGAGTTTGGCTTGATGTAGCAAGTAGTTCATCGTTGTCGATATTTATAGCTTTAATAAAAATATTTTGAGTTTTTTCAGACACCGTTGTGAAATTCAAATCATAATTAATAGAGTAGGAACCGGAACCATTGGTTGTGGTACTTCCTAATAAGGTATCTGCACCATTGTCTTTTTCAAATAGCTCAATTTCAACATTTTTTAATCTGTTTCCAGAAGTGTTGGTAAGCTGTCCGCTCATACTTCTTGTTTCAGTATACACAATGCCCTCTATCAATAAATCGATAGTTTTATTTACCGCACTAGTGACTTGAGATGATGTTTCAAGCAACTGATTTGAAGAGTTGTAAACTTTTATAAAAATATTAGGGTATCTGGTTGCAGCCGAATCATAAGAGAATGAATATGTAATATTATAATCTCCACCGGCATCGCTAGATTCAGTAGCCAAAAGTGTTTCGGTACTATTGATAATAGCGAATGCTTTAACCGTGTGGTTTACTAAGTCTTGACCAAATACATTTGACAAATTCCCACTGATTGTTCTGTTTTCTGTCCCACCTAAATCAACTGAGATATTTATGTCATAATTTTGAGTTGAAACTGATTGTAAACTAGTGCTATTAATGAACTCATTTGATAAAGTATCGCTTGCTTTAATAAATACCGTTTGTGTTCTTTCAAGGACTGTACTATAGTCTAAATCATAAGGTATAGTATAATAACCCCAATGATTAGTAGTATAATTCCCTAATGATATATCTATATTGTTTTCTCTTTTGAATAATTCAATCTCAATATTATCTCGTCTATTTCCAGAAGTATTGGTGACTCGACCGCTCATGATGCGACTTTCGGTATACACAATTCCTTCTACTTGTAGATCAATAGTTTTGTTTGTTGTACTAGTTACCTGAGAGGATGTTGCTAAAAGTTGATTTGTAGAGGTATTAAATACTTTGATAAAAACCTTTGGATACCTAGTTGATGCTGAGTTGTATGTGAAAGAATAGGGGATGTTGTAATCTCCATTTGTATCACTTGCATCATTTCCAAGGAGGGTTTCGGTGCCTCCGATAATGGCGTATGCTTTTGCAGTGTAATTTATCAAGCCTTGATTAAAAACGTTGGATAAGTTGCCATTAATGATTCTGTTTTCAGTTCCTCCTAAATCAACTGAAATATTAACAGTGTAATTTTGAGTTGAAACTGATTGAGGACTTGTGCTATTAATGAACTCATCTGATAAAGTATCGGTCGCTTTAATAAATACCGTTTGTGCTTTGTCAAGGAGTGTGGTATAATCTAAACCATAGGAGATAGAATAATGACCAGAACTATTTGTCGTAGTGGTTCCAAGTGACGAGTTTGTACTATTTACTCTTTTGAATAATTCAATTTCAATATTATTCAACCTATTACCCGAAGTGTTGCTTACCTGTCCACTCATGATGCGGCTTTCTGTGTACACAATTCCTTCTATTTGTAGATCAATAATTTTGTTTGTTGTACTAGTTACCTGAGAGGATGTTGCTAAAAGTTGATTTGTAGAGGTATTAAATACTTTGATAAAAACCTTTGGATATCTAGTTGCTGCTGAGCCATATGAGAAAGAATAGGGGATGTTGTAATCTCCGTTGGTATCACTTGCATCATTTCCAAGTAATGTTTCACTACCTCCAATAATGGCGTATGCTTTTACAGTGTAATTCACCAAGTCTTGATTAAAAACATTGGATAAATAACCGTTAATACTTCTGTTTTCAGTTCCTCCTAAATCAACTGAAATATTAATGGTGGAATTTTCGCGAGGAATTGGTTGAGGGGTGGAGCTGGCTAGTTCCACATCGGTAATTGCATCAGTTGCTTTAATAAATACACTAATCGTTTTTCCCATGGGTGCTGTACGGTCGAATTCATATGAAATAGAATAATCACCTGAGTTATTTGTAGTCATACTTCCAAGTAAAGTATCAGTAGTATTTATTCTCCTGAATAATTCAATTTTAATATTATTCAATCTATTACCTGAAACGTTGTTAACTTGTCCGCTTATTGTTCTATTATCTACTAAACTTACATCTAGTTCGAATTTATATTTACCTTCTAAAATAGTTCCTCCTAGGATAGTTTCAGTATGCTCAAGCTGATCATTATAATATAATTTTATTAGTACATTTTCACTTTTGTACTTCTCAATAAAAAATGGATCTAATATGGTATAGCTGAACTCTCCATTTGTATCTGTTAGAATATCACTAGAATTTAGTTTATTACCATTTTCAATCCAAAGCTCTACTTTGACCCCTTCTATTGGATTTCTTGTTGTTAATTGACTTACTAATCCTGATACAATGGCATTGACTCCTGAAATTGTGTATAACCTTAGGTAGATTCCTCTGCTTATCATTTCATCAAGCGATAAATCTGAAATTGTTTTTATAAGCTCACTTTGATAGGATAGTTTGCAGTCAAATAATCTATCAAAGGGATGAAGATCTACACTTGTTGTGATTGTAGCATTACCTGATGAATCGGTTGTTATGGTACCACTGTGTATTTTTTGATATGGACCAGAGAGATCTGAGCGATTCGTCCCCCAAACCTCTACCTCGATATTTTCTAAACCAGCGAGGTTCTGATCTTTAATGTTAATTGAAATAATTTCTGCCATGATTTTTTAATTATTATTAATATTTATTTTAGTACCGAATATATATATGGTATAATGCAAAAAGTGTATATTTATTGATGGGTGTTCACTTTTATATGATAACCAGAAGAATATTTGGAGTTTATTTATTCTGTAAAATTAGAGTGTGATTCTATTGAAATCAAGATAGTTGTAGCTTTGTCCTTTGTATTGGACTGTTTGGTACAATGAAAGAATTAATTGTGAATCGCTATTTATGGTTAAATCATATTTTGTTCTGCTTTTTCTAGCTTTTTTAATTCAAGTTTGGCATTAACGGAGAGATAATCGTAAAATGTTGATCTTGAAATATGATAAATAGGTTTTATTTTATTCTCAAATACCCATTGAGCTGTACTTCCATGATTTCGATTATGCTCCAAATATGTTTGTTGGATATCTATAATTCTCTTTAACTTGTTTTTTTTGTTGTAAGCCATAATTTTAGTTTTATATTATTTATAATGTTAGATATAATTACAATTGATGTGCATTGGTCTATTTTGAGATAGACTTAGTTTATGTGAATAATAGTTTATCTATTCAAATTAATATGAAATTGACTGGAATTTGGGCATTTGAATTGAGTGATTGTTATTGATTAGTAACATAGCTTTAAAGATAAATTTGGTTTCTATTATTCTTTTGATTAATTTTGAGTAATAAATTCAAACAAATATATGTAATATATAATTACATATGCAAGGAAATGTAATAAAATATAACAATGAAATTTGGATTGAAATTCAGAGAGTTGAGAGCGTATTATAAAATTACACAAACAGAGCTAGCAAATATTTGTGAGGTTTCTCGTCATGTTATTAGTCAAATTGAGTTAGAACACAATAATCCCTCACTAATTTTAATTAATAAACTTTCTATACATTATCACATTACTCGTGATTATTTTTTTGAGGGAGAAATGGAAATTGCAGGTGCATATAGAACTTTAAATAATGCACTAAAAGTAGAAGAGAATGATTGTCATGAAAAGGAAGAATTAGGGAAGGTGAATTCAGAACAAAATTTGAGTAATTCAAATGAACTATCACATTCTATAGAATTGATTAAAGAAAAAGATGAACTAATAGAATCTCTTAAACGTGAATTGAAAAAGAGTGATGAGATTATTGAGTTACTCAAAAGATCTTAAAATAATGACCTTTTATCTGTTTTATTTTATTTAGCCCCTTACTAAGCAAACCTGTCCTGTTAAAATTCCCAAAAATATAATCTAGGTTTATACGAAGTATTAACTTTGCCAGACTAAATAGAAAAATGAAATGAGTAAAACTATAGACGCATTAAACTGGCGCTACGCTGTAAAGAAGTTCGATACCAAAAAAATTCCTACTGAAAAACTAGATATTATATTAGAAGCATTACGCTTAACACCATCCTCTCTTGGTCTTCAGGCCTGGAAATTTATTCTAGTTGAGAATCCTGAAATCCGTCAACAATTGCTTCCTGCAACTTTTAACCAAGAGCAAGTAGTTGATGCTTCTCACTTAATTGTTTTGGCAAGAAATACAAAACTGGAGGAGGGCGATGTGAAAAAATGGACAGAATATCTGGCACAGGAGAGAAATATGCCTAAAGAGAAAAAAGATGGTTTTCATCAAATGATTATGGGTTATTTGAGTTCACAAGACGACGAGAATAAAAGCATCTGGTTGGCAAAGCAATTATATATTGCCCTCGGAAACCTCATGACAGTGTGTGCTTTAGAAGGCATTGACTCTTGTCCTATGGAAGGATTAAACCCAGCGCAATACGATGAAATTTTAGGATTAGAAGAAAAAGGTTTGAAAACAGTGGTGGCTTGTCCTATCGGTTATCGTTCTGCTGACGATCCCTATCAACATGAAGCTAAGGCTCGTTACCCTAAAGATGATTTGTTTATTACGATTTAAATTTTTTTTATAAAAATATAGAACCCAAGGCCATACAGTCTTGGGTTTTTTATTTGAAAAATCATATAAGGGCTTAGTGTTTTTTTTCTTTGCAGACTAGTAGATTTCATTAATTTTGAAGGATAAACTATTAATGGAAAAGCTAATTATTTTGCAATGAAAAAACTATTAAAAAGCATGGGATTCCAAATCCTTGCGGCCATGGTAATAGGTGTATTGGTGGGAATGTATATGGGAAAAGATGCTTCCATGTTTGCACCACTGGGAACCTTATTTATTCAATTAATAAAAATGTTGGTGGTTCCGCTTGTAGCCTTATCTATTATTAGTGGTGCTGCTGCATTAGGAGCCACACGTTCTGCTGGTAAGATTGGTGTATCCACTTTGGCTTACATTTTTATTTCTACATTCTTTAGTGTTGTTATATCTGTTGCTCTAGGTCTGATATTTAAACCAGGGGAGGGCGTCGATATATCAAGCGCTGCAGCTATGATGGAAACCACCACTCAGTTGACTAAATCTTCTGCTCCCGGTTTTTGGGAAACCATTATAGGAATTGTTCCTGATAATATATTTGCTGCTTTGGGCTCTGGAAACATCCTCCAGATTATTTTCTTTGGTTTGTTTATGGGAATTGGTTTGTCAACCATGCCTGCAAAAAGGAAAGACCCCATTATCAATTCCATCAATTACCTTTTAGAAGCCATGATTTGGATGATTAAAGTGGTGATGTATACAGCACCTATTGGTGTTTTTGGTTTAATGGCAGATTCTGTTGGTTCTTTTGGATTCGATTTAATTCTAAGTGTTTTAAATCTAGTTTGGGTATTCTTAATTGGCATCCTATTAATAGGTATTGTCTTCTACCCATTAACCATCAAGATATTTACCAAGCAAAATATCATGGAATTCTTTAAAGCCATGACCAAACCACAATTGGTGGCTTTCTCTACAGCTTCTTCCTTGGCTACTTTACCATTAAATATGGAAACTTGTGAGAAGGAATTTGGAGTAACCAAAGAAACCACAGCTTTTGTTTTACCTCTAGGAGCTACTATAAATATGGCTGGTAATGCCATGTATTATGCTTTAGTGGCTTTATTCTTTTCTCAGGTTTATGGAATTGACTTAACAATGGCACAGTATACAGCCATCATTCTTACCTCCACAGTTGGAGCGGTTGGACAAGCAGGAGTTCCTGGACCTACTTTATTAGTGGTTGCTGTGTTGGTAGCAGCCGATATTCCTATTGATGGATTACCTATTCTATATGCTTTAGATAGAGTTTTTGATATGATTAGAACCACATTAAATATCACTGGCGATGCCG
This sequence comes from Bacteroidales bacterium, assembly GCA_016744655.1. Lineage (GTDB taxonomy): Bacteria > Bacteroidota > Bacteroidia > Bacteroidales > UBA12170 > UBA12170. The sequence goes on from JADGDY010000034.1 coordinate 23,634, forward strand.
CCGCAGCTATTATTGTCGATAAATTTAATCAAGTTAAAGAATAAGCGAATGCTTAAATAATGGAATTTAAAAAGCTTCAGGATTCGTCTTGAAGCTTTTTTTTGTGTAATATTTTGATAATGTAACAGATGTATCGATACTTGATAAGTATTCCAAGATCGTATATTCCTTAAAATATCTTAAAATCATCCTGAAACTATTCTTTTCTGTAAGGAATAATACTTTTCGAAGTCTACTTACTCAAATAGCTCGAAATAGTAATCCTCTATTAAATAAGAGTGAGGTCCTAAAGCCGAAATGGACTATAAATAAAATGTAGGCAATAATAAAACACAAACATTATGTTTAAAGTAAAATCTATTATTCTATTGGCCTTAATGGCATTTGTTTTCGTAACAAGTTGTAAAAAAGATGAAGAAACACCCGTAAGTACTACAGGGAATTTAAATATTGAGATATCAGGCCTTGAAGATTTGGGGAGTGATTATGCCTATGAAGGCTGGGTGATTGTAAATGGAAAAGCGGTAACTACTGGAGTTTTTGAAGTAGATGCATCTGGTATGATGAGTAAGACAAGTTTTGAAATAGGGCTAAGTGATTTAAATGCAGCGTCAACTTATGTTTTAACCATTGAGCCAAGCCCCGATTCAGATCCGAACCCAAGTAGTGTTCATATATTAGCAGGCGACTTTGATGGAAGTACAGCCACATTAAGTGTAGCGCATGGTGCAGCCCTGGGAAATGACTTTTCAACTTCAACTGGTGGTTATATTTTAGCAACTCCAACCGATGGTGGGTCCGATACCAACGAGAATAGTGGTGTATGGTGGTTAGATCCTTCTGCAGGTCCTGGGGCAAGCCTTAATCTTCCTACTTTGCCTGCAGGCTGGGCTTATGAAGGTTGGGCTGTAGTAGATGGAACACCAATTAGTACTGGTCGTTTTTTAACTGCCTCAGGTGCTGATTGGTCAGGTATTTATAGCAGTACAAATGCTGCAGGCCCTCCATTTCCCGGTGAAGATTTATTATTGAATGCTCCAGATGGAGTATCCTTTCCCACAGATTTGGCTGGTAAAACTGTTGTTATCTCTGTGGAGCCACAACCAGATAACAGCGCCGCCCCATTCTTATTAAAACCTTTGGTAGGTGCTGTGCCAGCTGATGCTACAGACCATACTCTTTATCAAATGGCGAATAATGCAGCTAATTCCAATCCAACAGGAATGGCAAAGAAATAGTAATAAAGTTTTGATTTTGTTTTGACAAGTCGAAGAGGTTCTCCTCTTTGGCTTGTTTTGTTTATAGTAAAAAGATTTATCATGCATAGAAATGCTTATTCCTCTACTTTATACTGGATTAAAGATTAAATTTTTAAGAAGTATAAGATGTTATCCAAATATTTTATAAATTGCTAGCTCATTAAAAAGCAAGTGGATAACTAATCCATTATAAATACTAAATATCAATTCTTATGGGTGATTTTTTTAACGAATTAACAACAATCGAAAAGATATATTGGATGGTAACCATTGTATCTTCTGTGTTTTTCTTGATACAAATGATTTCCGTTTTTGTTTTGGGAGATATGGATGCCGATACAGGTGGAGATGTTGATTTTGATGTGGAAACAGATACCGGAATTCCTTTTCAATTTTTTACATTTAGAAATTTAGTTGGATTTATGACTGTTTTTGGATGGTCTGGTTTAGGAAGTATAGCCAATGGAAATACGAATTTAACTACTATCCTAATTTCTGTTATAGGTGGATTATTGATGATGGTATTAATGACATTCTTGTTTTATTCTATTAGCAAATTAACAGCTTCTGGAAATCTAAATATGAAAAATGCTCAAGGAAAAACCGCTAGCGTTTATATTCCAATTACAAAAAAGCGTGAAGGAATAGGGAAAGTTCAAGTGAAAATTCAAGGCTCACTAAGAGAACTCGATGCCGTAACTGATGACGAAGAAGATTTAAAAACAGGAATGGTAGTTACTGTTACCAAAGTATTCGATGGTAACCTTCTTCTTGTTACAAAAAGCAAATAAAAGATAGATTAATCATATAAACTTAAAACTATGGGTACCAGTTATTTTCTTGTGGCTGCAATTGTAGTCATTGTCACTATTTTTACATTACTTGTTTCATTATTTAAAAGGTATAAACGTTGTCCCTCCGACCGTATTTTAGTTGTTTATGGTAAAATTGGGAAGTCAACAGCATTAGGTGGAAAGTCTGCCAAAACCATTCACGGTGGTGCTGCCTTTGTTTGGCCAGTTCTTCAAAGTTTCGAATTTCTTGATTTAACTCCGATTTCTATAGAGGTAAATCTTACCAGCGCCTTAAGTAGACAAAATATTCGTGTTGATGTTCCTTCTCGTTTTACAGTTGGTATTTCTACCGAACCTGGAATTATGAATAATGCTGCTGAAAGACTTTTAGGATTAAGTCAGGACCAGATTCACGATTTAGCTAAGGATATTATTTTTGGTCAGTTACGTTTGGTAGTAGCTACCATGGATATTGAAGAGATTAATAATAACCGAGATAAGTTTTTGGCAGCTGTAAGCTCAAATGTGGAAGCGGAATTGAAAAAGATTGGTTTGAAATTAATCAACGTGAATGTAACAGACATTAAAGATGAGTCTGGTTATATTATCGCTTTAGGTAAAGAGGCAGCAGCTCATGCTATAAATGAAGCTAAAAAGAGTGTGGCTGAAAAATCTAGAGATGGTTCCATAGGTGAGGCCAATGCTGTTAGGGAACAAAGAATTAAAGTTGCTGATGCAAATGCCGATGCCAATGTGGGGGAAGCTATTGCAATGCAGAAGGAAAGAATTAATGTGGCCGATGCCGATGCCAATGCTAAAGTAGGGGAGGCTGAGGCTGATAGAAAAGAGCGTACACTGACAGCCGATGCTGTGGCCAAAGCAAAGATTGGTGAGGCTGAAGCAAATAGAACTGAGCGTATTAAAACTTCTGAAGCTAATGCTACAGCGGTTGAAGGAGAAAATACGGCTAAGGTTACTATCGCTAATTCCGATGCAGACAGAAGAACTAAAGAGGCGGAAGCTGAAAGAATAGCTATTGCTGCTGAAAAAGTTAAAACAGCTCAAGCTCTAGAAGAATCTTATTCTGCTGAAAAAGAAGCAGAGCAATCTAGAGCATTAAGAGATAAAGCAAGTCAGGAAGCTGATATCATTATTCCAGCAGAGATTGACAAGCAAAGAATAGTTATCGAGGCAGAAGCCATGGCCGAAGAAATCAGAAGAAAAGCAAAAGGTGAAGCCGATGCTATCTATTTGAAGATGGCTGCTGAAGCTAAAGGTAATTATGAGATTTTGACAAAGCAAGCTGAAGGTTTTAAAGCCATTGTTGGAGCTGCCAATGATAATAGCAACGATGCTGTAATGCTAATGATTGCTGATAAATTACCAGAGTTAGTAGAGAAGCAAGTAGAAGCCATCAAGAATATTAAGATTGATAAGGTTACTGTTTGGGACAGCATGAGTTCTGGTAAAGATGGTAATTCACCATCAACTGCTAATTTCTTATCAGGAATGTTAGGTTCTCTTCCTCCATTCGATGAAATATTCCAAATGGCGGGTATGGAACTTCCGGACTACCTAAAAGGAAGCAAAAAAGAGGAGGCTAAAAAAGAAGTTCTTCCCTTGAAAAAAGAAGAAACCATCTCCGATGCGGATATTGTAGAGGACAAGCCGGAGTAATAGTTGACGAGTCCAAAGAAAATACTTAGTGCTTGCCAGAAAACGCCAATTTCTTCGTTACTTTTGTTTTGAAAATAGTTTTTTACCAAAGTAAACGCCTGATTTTCAAAACTGCAAAAGCCTCGAACTTGACGTCTTCTGACTAGCACTCCAAAAATCAACAGTTTTCTTGCTGACACTACCTAATAGAATAAACATTTTATTAGGTATTTTTTTTGTGCCAGATTTCCTAAAATGATATAGTTTTACCCTCAAATTTTAATCCATGAAAAAAGTAATAGAAGAAGCTCCTTATATTTCTGGGAATTCAAATTCACTCTTAAAGAGAGTAGACTTTGTGGATACATTCTCCACCACCAATCATTTTCATACATTAGAGGAAATTACTAACTTGATTTTCAATAAGAGCCCGAAGTGGCTCGATGTATTATTCAAGATCCGGAATACATTGGTGAAATTGATAGGTATAGAAACCAAACTGCCTGATGATTATCGCGAGGGTTTTGAAGTTGGTGCCTATGTGAAGTTTTTTAAGATTTATCAAATCTACGAGAATGAAATTATTCTAGGTCTTAACGACACTCATTTGAATTTTAGAGCGCTCATCTTTCGTGATACTGCGGAATATTATAATATCAAGGTGACCACCATCGTAGAATACAATAATACTAAAGGAAAAATCTATATGACATTGATAAAACCTTTTCACCGCTGGGTAATTAAGGCCATGATAAAAAAGGCTTGGACTGCTCAGATAACAAATTAGCTTTTATATAAATACTACGATTGAATTTCAATAGGCAATCCTCTATTAAAACCCTCCTCCAAAGAAAGAAATGTTTCAGTGCTGGTTACTTCAATTATCGATTGTATTTTTTCAACCAAAATTCTCTTCAAGTGCTCATTACTATGGGCGTATATTTTTAGCATATAGGAGTACTTTCCAGTAATAGAATGGCATTCCACTACTTCAGGAATAGCTAAAATCCTATCGAAAACCTCATGGTGGGTTTGTCCAGAAGTCAGGTTCACTTGAATTCCAACAAATGCCAAAGAGTGAAAACCTAATCCTTGTGGAGACAATGAAAATTTAGAACCTTCAATCACCCCAGCATCTTTCAATTTTTTCAACCTCTGATGAATTGCAGCTCCGGATATTTTTAGTTTACGAGCCATTAAAGTAATTGGAGTTCTCGCATTATCCATTAAAATGTCTAAAATCTGCTTATCCATTGAATCAATTTGAAACTTAATCTTACTCATTTGTTGTTTTTATTTAATAAATTCTACTAAATTAACAATATTACTTTCATATTGTAAGCAAAAATAGAATAAATGCTTAAATAAATTAGATATATTGATATTATTGCTTTCATAATTTACTTTTGTTCCATAGAAAACAATATAAAATAAATAATATGAGCACAAAGAAATTTGATCCAGCAACAAATATCCAACGCCAAGAGGTATTTGGTGAGCACGGAGGAGTAAATCCTTCAATTACAGATAGTAGTACATTTACTTTTATGACGGCCAAGACCATGTTAGACACATTTCATGGTGAAGCAGAAGGTTGTTTCTTATATTCTCGTCACTGGAATCCTAGCAATATGTCTTTAGCACAAGCTTTAGCAGCTATGGAAGGTACAGAGAGTGCTTGGGTAACAGGTTCTGGAATGGGAGCTATTACTACAGTATTATTACAGTTATGTAATGCTGGTGATCATATTGTAACTAGTGTTACAACTTATGGTGGAACTTATGCTTTCCTAAAAAACTATCTTCCTAAATTCAATATTGACGTTACTTTCGTTAATATTTCAGATTTAGATGCAGTTGAGGCAGCTATCCGTCCAAACACAAAGTTGATTTACACTGAAAGCATGACTAACCCAATGCTTCAGATTTCTGATATGCCTAAGTTGAGTGAAATTGCTCATAAGCATAATGCAAAATTAGTGGTTGACAATACATTCACACCAATGATTTTCTCTCCATATCAATTAGGAGCTGATATCGTTTGTTATTCTATGACAAAATTCATCAATGGTAAAAACGATTGTGTTGCAGGTGCTATTTGTGCCAGCGAAGAATTTATCAATGCCATTAGTGATGTAAATGATGGAACAGCTATGTTATTAGGACCAGTATTAGATCCAATGCGTTCTTCTAGCATCCTCAAGAACTTACATACTTTGCATATCAGAATGATGCAGCACAGTAAGAACGCTATGTTCTTAGCTAAGAAATTCAAAGAAATTGGATTGAGATTCAACTATCCAGGAATGTCAGAGCATCAAGATCATGATTTGATGAACAGCATGCGAAACGAAGATTTCGGTTATGGTGGTATGATTGCTATTGATATGGAAACTGCTGAAAGAGCTGCTGACCTAATGGAATGTATGCAAATTAGAGGTGTTGGTTACCATGCTGTAAGCCTTGGATATTTCAAAACCTTATTTAGCAACTCAGGTAAATCTACAAGTAGTGAAGTTCCTGAAGATGTACAACTATCTATGGGAATGTCTCCAGGTTTAGTACGTTTCTCTGTTGGTTTAGACCATGATATTGAAACTACATTTGAAGTTATTTTATCTTGCCTAAAAGACAAAAAATTAATCTAATCGATTAATCTCAACATAGAAGCTCTATTTCAATCTTGAAGTAGAGCTTTTTTTTATCCAGTAGCCAGCACTCAATTTATCTCTAGACATTCCCAAAAAACTCTACCTTTGCCGCAATCACATTAACCATGAAATTACAAGATACCACCAAGGGTTATTTATTTGCGTTTATTGCAGTATTTGCCACCTCAAATGTTTATATTTTCAGTAAAGCTGCTTTAGGGGAGGTAAGTCTACCCGTTTTTGGTTTTTATTGGTTCTTATTTGGTCTAATATGGAATTCCATTTTTGCAGCTAAAACCGGAAAACTAAAGCAAATTAAAAGCCTTAAGAATAGAGATTTTCTCATTTTATTTATTTTAGGACTTTTGGAAATATCAGGAACTTCTTTTTTCTTTTTATCCATATCTACTTTTTCCAACCCAGCGATAGTTTCTTTCCTCGGAAATATAAATCCAGTTATAGTCACAATTTTGGGTTTTATTATTCTTAAGGAGCGTTATAACAAACCTGAGGTTTTAGGGATTGTTCTGATCATATTAGGTGCTTTTATCATCAGTTATCAGGGTGGAACATCATTATCTTCCATGTTTATTAATGGATCGGAATATATTTTGTACAGTGGTATTTTCTATGGAATTAGCAATATCATCACAAAGAAAAATGTGAAGAGATTAGGACCATCAATATTAGCATTAAGCAGAAATATATTTCTCTTTGTATTCTCTTTCTCGGTATTAATCATTCAAGGGTTAAATTGGGGTATGTCTTGGTTTGCCTTATGGAATATTTTTATTGGAAGTATTCTGGGACCATTTTTAACCATTACAGCCGGATATCAGGCATTTAAATATTTAGAAGTGAGTAGGGTGAGTATATTAGGGAGTACAAAAGGAATTATCGTATTAATTGGTGCTTATGTTTATTTTGGAAGATTCCCAGAAGTCTATCAAGTGATAGGAGGGGCTATTTCTATAGCAGGAGTAATCCTAATTTCTGTAGGAAAGATACTTTTAAAGAAAAAGGCTCAGAAAGTCAAAGCTTAACTCAGTCTAACCAAGCTTACTCATGAGTCTTCTAAAATCTTCCGATTGATTCATGTCGCCAGAAAGTTCATAGGACTGCATTAACTCATTCATTAATCTTTGTACCGTAGATTTATTATTGCAAGGTTCAAAATACTCTTTGTTTGGTTCTAAGTCTAATTGTCCCAAAAATGTATCTATATCTTCTTTAGTAAAAACTATTCCATTATTAAAGGGGTTGATATAGAACAGCGGTTTCGATTCGCTATGTAATTGTTCTGAGTTTAGGTATGCAAGAATGAAATTCTCAGGAAGATTTACTCCAAATACAGGAAGTTCAAGGCTTTGAGCAACTTCTAAATAAAGAATGCTTAATATCACAGAATTGCCTTGTCTGTTATCGAGGAGGTCTTTTAATAAGCTATTTTGAGGATGGCTTATATTAGTCTTGTTTCCTTTGAAATTATAAATCTTGTAAAAAACATGATTTAAAATGTGAATCTTTTCAAGTGGGGTGAATTCTTCACTTAGTTCTAGCCAAACATCTTTTTTTAATTTGTCTATTTGGTTTTGAATTTCTTGAGGATCTAAATTTGGATAATGATATTGACTTAGTATAACCGCTGCGTCTATCAATTTCTGATCTGATTGTTTTCTCCAATTAAGTAGAGAGGTTTCAGTTTTATTGTATTGAATTTTGCTAAGTAGTGTGGTTATACGATTTTCCGCCAATTGATCATTTTTACCATCAGCTGCATCCTTTAAGTAAGGAAGAGCTTTGGGGCCTATCTCAATTACCTTATTTTCTATTTCAGAAAACACTTCTGGATCTGGATCATCCAAAAGATGTAATAAGGCCTTTAACATTGTTTCGTCGGTTGTACTGCTCATTTTCTTTAATGTGATATGTACAAATGTAGGTTTTCATGGCCTTAATTTTAGTAAAACCTATTGAAACTTATTAAACAGGAAATGTTAATTGTTTTTTAAATTAATCTTCCCTTAAATTTAGGTTGTTATTGATGTTTTTGAGTCTTTCCCTCAGTGTTTTACGATCTATTCCTAATATTTCAGATGCTTTTGTCTTGTTACCTCCAACATAAGCTAATATCATTTGAATGTGTTCAGTTTCGACTTCCTTTAAGCTTTTGTTCAAATTATTATGGCTTTGAATCGAATGACGCATCATAACAGGAAGGTCTGGAACATCTATTTTTGAGCCATCACTCATCACCACTAAGCGATGGATTATATTTTCTAATTCTCTAACGTTCCCAGGCCAATCGTAATTGTTCAATATCTTTAAAACCTTATCAGTAAACCTAGGGTTTTTGAGGCCATTCTCCTTGGCATATTTTAACGAGAAGTAGCGGATTAGTATATTGATGTCTCCATCTCTTTCTCTTAGAGGAGGTATACTGATAGGTATGATGTTGAGACGATAATAAAGGTCTTCTCTAAAAAGCTTCTTTTTAACCAGCTGAAACAAATCCACATTGGCCGCTGCTATTACTCTAACATTAATTTTTTGTGCATGATTAGAGCCAATCATGTGAATCTCCTTCTCTTGTAAAACTCGTAACAATTTGGCTTGCATTGCCATAGTGGTGTTGTGAATCTCATCTAAAAAAATACTACCGCCATCAGCGGCTTGAAAGAATCCTCCTCTGGTTTCAGTAGCTCCTGTAAACGCACCTTTTACATAACCAAATAGCTCACTTTCTAAAAGAGACTCAGGAATTCCACCACAATTAACTGGAATAAAAGGGGCGTTAGCTTCTTTACTATTATAATGTATGGCTCTTGCAACCAGTTCCTTTCCTGTTCCGGTTTCACCATTTAAAAGAATGGTGGTTTTTATTCTAGATGCCTTTAGTAAATCTTTAAAAATGGCTTGCATAGGTTTCGAATTTCCTATGATACCATCAATTTGAATCTGGTAATGATTTTCTTCTTCTTTTTCTTTTCTATTTTCAATGATTTGAAGCGATTTTTCCACTGCACTAACCAGTTCGTCCCTAGTAAATGATTTTATTAAATAATCGTTTGCCCCTAGTTTTACGGTTTCTACTGCATTTTTTATGGAGGGATAACCGGTTATAACAAGTATTCCAGTATTCTTATAGTTTTCCTTTAAATGCTTTATCAATTCAATACCGTTGATTTGCGGCATTTGTAAATCAGTAATCACCAAGTCGATTTCTGTGGATTCTAAAACTTTTGTAGCATCTATTACAGAAGAAACCGTGATCATATTATAACCACATGGTTTTAAATTCCTCCTCAAAAGCTCAAGCATTTCAAGAGAGTCGTCAACAGCTAATATTTGGTATTTCTTTTTTTTATTCATGAGATGTGGTTTTAAAAGGGAAAGAATAATTCGAATCGGGTTCCAACTCCTAAATGGCTTTCTACATTTATTCTACCATTTAACGATTTTACTATGCCATGAACTACAGAAAGCCCAAGTCCAGTGCTCGTACTTACTTCTTTGGTAGTAAAGAAAGGATCAAATACCTTCTGTAAATGGTTTTCTGCTATTCCAGTTCCATTATCTTGTACAATGAGGTAAATACCTTTTTTATCATGGTTGGTCTGTAAAAGCAATTGTCCTCCATTAGGCATAGCATGAATGGCATTCACCATAAGGTTAACAATTATCTGTTTAATTTGGGTTTCGTTGGCTTGAATATCAGGAAGGTCTTCCGACATTAATTTCACAATCTTAATGTCTTCTTTTTTACATCGAGTTTCGAGAAGGTATAATCCATTGGCAATAGTCTCATTTACATTCATCATGCCATTTTCTTGCTCATCGTATTTTGAGAATAGCATAAGCTTTCTAATGACTTCTCGGGAATGAAGTGAAGCTTTAATAATCTTTGCCACATCTTCGAGTAATTGAGTGTTTTCAGGGTTTTCGCTTTCAATAAGTTGTGCAAAACCTAAAATACTACCCAAGGGCTCGTTCAACTCATGAGCTATTCCAGCAATTAGTTCTCCTAATGTGGCTAGTCTATCTGAATGTCTTAGTTTTTGCTCCAATAACTTTTTTTCTTCCTTATTCTCGAACCTTTCAATGCTGGATGAAATTTCTTGAGCTAGGGTATCAATTAATGAACGCTCCTCAGAAAGGAATGGGCCTTCCTGTTCTTGAGGTTTTTCTTCGGTATAACTAACTTTAAGAAAGCCTCTCTCAATATCATTAATAACAAGAGCAGCCTCCTGAAACCTAATCCCCTTCGAAAATGAATTAGATTCATATATCTTTTTATCAAATTGTATGCAAACCTCGGTGATTTCAGGAAATTGCCATGCTTTTTTAATAATAGGAATGGCTTTATTGAGATTTTCACTTACTGGCCTGTTGGCATTTTTAATTGAAAGTTGTGCAATGGCATATAAACACTCCAGTTCTTTGATTCTTTCCTGTAGCTTAAATTCTAGTTGATTTTGGTTGTCTTTTGTCATCATTAATCATCTTTAAAATAAAAAAGGGTTTGGGAGGAACTGGAATTAACAAAACTAGTTGGTTGATAATCTGACACATCCAAGCTTAATTTGGTTTTGGGTAGAAACTTGGTAGAAATTTAACAGAAAATTTATTTTACCATTGCCCCCTGTGACAAAGATAAAAAATAAAGGAAAGTTAAAATGTTTAGCTTTAAATATCAGTAAAATTCGTATTTAAATTTATTTCATCAGCTGTGGTTCTGGAGTTGGTACCAGGTTGATGGATTGTGCCTGGAGGAAGTGAAAAGGCTCTGATTTGGTTCATCATATTGGCCATACTGATTTCATCAGCTGTGGTTCTGGAGTTGGTACCAGGTTGAAGGATTGTGCCTGGAGGAAGTAAAAAGGATATGATTTGGTTCATCATATCGGCCATATTGATTTCATCAGCTGTGGTTCTGGAGTTGGTACCAGGTTGAT
>JADGDY010000223.1 GCA_016744655.1 Bacteroidales bacterium
GGTGACGAGTCTTCGCGTCAAACGAGCATCTCCCAGACGGGCCGATCCCAATTCATTTTTAGCCCAAAATTTCGAACACAGACCCTCGGCAGGCTCAAGAGGGGCGAGGATGTGTCCGCGCCCAAGCCTTCTCTGGTTGAGTTCGTCTCCAAGTGGGAAAACATAAATGTCCTTAACGCTTTGGCTAGCTTCATTGTTTTGGTCTTGACGCCCCCGACCGCTGGTTAGCCCTATATTTTTCCAATTAGCGGCGGCAAGCCGCGCGCACTCCAAATTGCTAGGCATAACAAGCGCAACCCGACGGATAACATAGAGCTCTACTCTGAAGTATTGGGCATACGAGGTGGTGGAATATGTGCTGGAGGTAAGGCTCCTTTTTTCCGCGAGGTGAACAGTTCCGACCAGTTCATTTTAGCGGTGTAAATCATCAATAGCGCGAGGGTGACAATCGCTCCGATCGTGATGGTTATCCCGCTAAGGCCATCGAAAAAGAAGCTGTAGCTAAAGAGAACCAGGTAAGCAAATTGCGCAGGCAGGGCGATGATTAGTAGCTTTTTTCCAGCTACAGAACCTATGTAGCAGCCTATGAGAGAGAGGGATACAACAGAGGCTATGATGAAAGAAACGTTGAGTGGCAATAGATCGACCAGATAGGAGAAGAGGAGTTGAAAGGCAAAAAATCCGGCGGCGAGAAAAAAGTAATTCATGGGATGCAGGTTAATACCTTTGACTGCGCCCAAAATGAGCAGAACGGCGAAAAAGAAGAGGAGTGAGATCGTGAATTACCGTTACTCTTTTAATGCGTTTATTAAGATTAAAAGGTCCAAAATGAGCAGGCTCAATCACAATATCAGGATTCAACTTATTTATTAATTTCGGAAGTGTTAAAAACGCTCTTATTGGATCGTTGACCAGAAATTTAATAGTATTCGGATGAGGTATAGTTGGAATTACTTCCAGAATTGCCTTGCTGTTAACAGTGATGAAACTAAATCTATACTCACTATTAGATAGATGAAGTTGATGAACAAGGTTTAATGTATATTGATAAATCCCTGCACTCTGCTTATCAATAGGATCACATATTATGGCTATATGCATTTTAGTATTTTTCAAAATAGGATTTTTCACCTTTGATAATAAATTTATTGAAACTTCGAATATCTCGCATTAAAAAAAACTCTTGTTTTAAATATAGCTTTCTCCAGGAAATTCGGCGATATTTCTTAGCCTCTCTTCTAGCCTTAAAAACTATTTTTCTATCTCTTATCAGGATATTATATATTGCATGATATTGGACTTTTAGGTATTTAGGTCTCCAGAAAACGATGTCAATAAGGGTAATCATGAAATACCTTAATACAAAAGGAATGAAGTTTAGGGCTAGAATTTGCCAATGGACAAGTTTAAGATTGGTATAAAAGATATTTGTTTGGACTTTTAAAGTATATTCATAGTTGAATATTTTTTTAATAGACTGACCCATTTTATGATATACAATAGCCTGAGGCTGATAAATGGACTTGTACCCAGCAATAAATGCTCTTAAACCAAGTTCGGCATCCTCATATCCTGTTTCAAAATATTCATCAAATAATCCTATGTCTTGAAGCATTTTTGTTGAGTAGAGAGTAGCTCCAGCACAAGCTCCGATATTTTCAAATGAATCTTGGTATTGAGTTATAGATTCACCATGACCGATAGGTATAATTTCGCCACTGGAAAGCATTTTATGGCCTGTATTGTCCATTAATTCTCTATTCCAATAGTTTATCATTTTAAAACTGATCATCCCGGTATTGGAATCTAGTTCAAGGTTTTTAATGAAAGTTGAGGTTTCTAAAGGTAGGCTGGTGTCATTATTTAAGACAAATATATAGTTGTAGTTTTCTTTTAGAAGTTCTTTAAATGCATTATTATGTGCCTTAGTAAAACCAAGGTTTTCATTATTTAAAATAAGATTTATTTGATCATGAGCAGAATAGGCATTCTTCAATAATTGAATTTCTTCATCCTTTGAGCCATTATCCATGAGATAAATAACACAATTCTCATAATTACCATGAAGTACAGATTCTATGCATTCTTGGGTATCGTTTATGCTGTTCCAATTTAGGATGATAAATGGTATAGGATTAGACATTTGTGTTCTTACTTTCTTTTGATAATGAAGCTAGGTCTGTCTTTCACCTCTTCATGGATTTTCCAAATATATTCAGCGACTATCCCAAGTGATAATAAGATTAATCCACTAAAAAAAGAGACAAAAGCTAAGATTGAAGTCCAACCAGGCATAGAGACACCTCCAATAGATGTTTTACCAGCAATTTTTACATAAGCTAGGCTGATTATTAAAACTATTGAAAATATAAATGATAATAAGCCTAGTCTTGATATAAATCTAATTGGAAAAGTTGAAGATGAAAGAAGTGTGTCAAATGCCAATTTTACTTTCTTTTTAAATGTCCACCTAGATTTGTTTTTCACAATTGGTCTTTCAAAAGGAATGAAAATAGGATCAAACCCTAGTCTGAGTACTTCAACAGTTGTAGAAGTATTATGTTTGGAAATCTTATCATTAAGCAAGTCAATTATTTCTCGATCTATTAGAAATCCATCTGCGCCACCTTTTGGAAATGAAACATCTGTAATTGAATTCATAATTCTATAGTAGAAATTAGAGAACAAATCTTTTAGTCTACCATCATTTCTGCTAATCCTATGTGGCATTACTATTTTATGCCCCATTTCCCAATATCGATACATTTTAATTAGGATCTCTAAAGGCATTTGCTCATCGTCTGGAATAGATGTTGCACATTTGCCATTACACACTGAAAATGCAGCGAATTTTGAATAATGACTAGTGTAGTTTTTACTAAGTTGATATGCCTTAACTCTATTGTCATTTTTCTCAAGATTTAAAGCTACTTCGTATGACTTGTCTTTAGAGCCATCATCCATAATTATGAATTCAAATGGTATGTTTTCTGATTCTAGAGCTTTTGAGACTCTATTAAAAACATTATTGATTCTATTCTCACTAAAATAGGAGAGAAGTATTATCGAATACATTTTTTTTTACTGATTAGTTTATTTACTTAATTTGAGTGCCAAATTTTACCATGAATGGGAAGGCTGAAAACTGTTTCGGATAACATGTCTGCAATGGGGAAGGTGTGGTTTTTATACAGAAGGTTGTATGCATTGGATTTATATGGAGGAATTGGGTAATGAATTAAACATTTATATCCCAGAGATTCAAGTTCTTTCATATCAAATTCACGGTTCTCTGATTGTACAACGAACTGATGATATACGTGATAATATCCTTCAGGTTCTAATGGAAAGATCCAGTCTTTATATGAAAACTCTTTTTTAAAAGAATCAGCAGCTTTTCTACGCTTTTTATTCCAGCTGTCTAGATATTTTAGCTTTACTCTTAATATTGCAGCTTGAAGCTCGTCAAGTCTTGAATTATAGCCTATAATTTCATTTTGGTAACGAACTTCTGAACCATAGTTTCTAAGTTGATATATTTTTTTTGCTAAATTTTCGTCATTAGTAGTAATTGCACCAGCATCACCATATGCGCCCAAGTTTTTTGTGGGGTAAAAACTGAAAGCATTAATATGACCAAAACTACCAGCTTTTTGTTCATTGATTGAAGCTCCATGTGCTTGTGCACAATCTTCAACGACATACAGATTATATTTATTCGCGATTCTCATTATTTCTGGCATGTCGGATATTAAGCCATATAAATGTACTGGTAAGATAGCTTTTGTTTTATTTGTTATTGCAGCTTCAATTTTTGATGGGTCAATATTATGAGTTTGCATATTGGGTTCAACAAATACAGGTTTAGCACCAACTTGAGAGATTGCTAAAACAGATGCGATATAAGTATTAGCAGGTACAATTACTTCATCTCCATGACCTATCTCTAATGCTTTTAATGCTAAAAATAATCCCTCAAGACCATTGGCTACTCCAATACAATTTTTTTGTCCGATGTATATGGCAAATTCTTGTTCAAATGACTTAAGTTCATCACCCATAATATACCAGCCTTTTGCAAAAAAGTCTTTCATTTTGGATTGAACTTCATGCTCAATTTCTTTATATTCAGATTTGAAGTCGTTTGGTAAAATCATTGATATTATTCCTTGTAGTTATAGACTAATTATCTTTCCACTCCTTTTGTGTTTCTTCTTTCGAAACATATTTCAAGTGTTTAGCAGGAGAACCAACAACAACTTGATATGGCTCAACGTTATTTAAACATAATGCACCAGCTCCAACTACAGAAAAATCACCCATCGTTACTTTTTCCATAACTGTTGCATTAAGTGCAACATCACAACCATCTCCAATGGTTAAAACACTAGAACAGATGGCGCCTACTGAGAAATGACAGAAGCTTCCAATATTATTATTATGACCAATCGCACAATTCGCCATAACAAAAGTACACTTACCAAGTTTTGTATCAGGTCCAATGTAAGAATGTGCCATAACCATAACTCCAGGTTTAAGTTCACATCCTTCGCCAATAAATGTTAGAGGATGGATTAGGGTTATTAATTTCTCATCAGGAATATTTAAGGAATCGAATAATCTAATTCTGAGTGGAGCATGTGAAATACTGTGAATAGCATATATATAATAGTAGTCACTAGCTAAATATTCGTCAATATCTTTAAGTCCTCCTAAAACTGGATACCCATTAATTGAAGTTCCTTTCTCTTCAAAATCATTTAAAAAGCCATATACTTCAAATTCTTTATTATTATAATTATTTCGCATATCTTTAATGCATGCTGCGGCAACACCACCGTTACCTTGCCCCCCAATTATTATTACTTTTTTAGTCATTTTGTATCCAAGTTTTGATTGATATTTCTTTTTGATAAATGATCATACATTTTTTTTAAGAAAATGGTTGCTTATTGTAAAGTTCCAAGTCATTGTTACAGGAATCACCATGTAGTTTAAGATCAAATCGTCCCAATCTAATAGTTGTCGGTATATCCATAATGTAGTGATACCAATTAATAAACTTACACTATATATCCCGTAGTATAGAACTAAATTAGAAAATGTTTTTTTTGATTTAAAAACTAAGCGACTATTAAGAAAATATGAGATTGAAATAGTTGAAGAAAAACTTATTATATATGTTAAGTACGCCGATAAGCCAATTATTTTTATTAATACGAAAGTTAGCAGCATTGAAAATATAGTAACACTAATTCCTACAAATGAAAAGCCTATCAATTTCTTGAAAATTTGGAGCTCTAAAATCCTTTTCATCAAATTACTTTTCTTATATCTTATGTTACAATAAACTTTTACAGGAGATTACTTATCTATTTTTTTCCTTTATTTGTGCATCAAGGTTTAGCACTTTTTTCGCACTAATTACCATAGGAGGACCTATGAATTTTCCATTAACCACTGCTACACCTTTTCCTTCTTTCTTAGCTTCATTTGATAACCTAATCATTTCTTTAGCTTCAAAAACTTCTTGTTCACTGGGAGAAAAATATTGATGTGCAAGTGGTATTTCTTTTGGATTTAGTATTAACATTCCCTCATACCCCAACTCTTTGGCTAATATTAGATTTTTTTCCAAATCAACTAAATCATGTACTTTAATATGAACAGTATCTATTGGAATTACATTGTTTGCTTTTGCAGCCATTGCGATCATTGCTCTTGCAGTGAAGATACTTCGTCCTTCTTTATCATGAACACCTCCTAGATCGGTGATGAAATCTTCGCAGCCAAATGCTATAGCAACAACTCTGTCAGAAGCTTTACAAATATCTTGAGCGTTTAGAGCAGCAGCAGCAGTTTCTATTAGTGGAATTATTTTAAAAGAACCAATTGGAATGCCTTTTTCGTATTCTATTGTTTCAAGTAATTTTGAGAAAAAGTATACATCCTCTCCGGTTTGCGATTTAGGGTACATAAAACCATCTACACCATCTATGGTTAACTGATGAATATCTCTAAGTAACTCACCACTTTCTCTGTCATTTACTCTTGGGAAAATCAATCTGTTTTTAAATTCGCCATTAGCAATTCTTTCTTTAATAAGATCTCTAGCTTTTTGTTTATTTGAAACAGGCTGAACAGAATCTTCAAGGTCAAGTAAAAGAACATCTGCTCGTGATTTTGCTGCGCTCGAAAGCAGGCGTTCATTATGGCCTGGTACAAACATTAAACTACGCATTAATATTGATTCCATTAGTTTCTTTTTTTAATTAAGACTTTGCGTTTAAATTTTATTACATCAATATTGTTCTGATTATAACCGATGGTTTCTACATAGACTATACCTCTATCTTTCTTTGTTTTAGAAAGGACAGAATCTATTATTCTAGTTTTAGCATAAATGGTATCATTTATATAGACGGGAGCAAGGTGGTTTATATTTTCATATTCTAAATTTGCGATAGCTTTTCCACTAATTTCGGAAACTGTAAATCCAACAACAAGACTAAAAACTAAAGTCCCAACGACGAGTATTCTTCCGTGCTCATTATCTTTTGCATAGTCTAGATTTGTATGAACTGGATGATGGTTCATTGTTAGCAAAGAGAATAGGTTGTTATCACTCTCAAATATAGTTTTAGATACGGAATGATATATGATTTCATCTACTTTGAAATCTTCAAAATAATTTCCCATTGTATTTACATTCATTTATTTGTCTCCTTTTGTTTCTTTGAATTTAAAAATGATTGATAATCTCTAATATAGTCTTTTTCATCATATTTATGTGATGCAAGTACTA
>JADGDY010000224.1 GCA_016744655.1 Bacteroidales bacterium
GTCATCATTAGTTAAATGATATCCAAATTTTATCTGACCTTCCTTGGTATATTTAATGGAGTTCTTAATCAGATTAGTAAAAATATCTGCAATTTTTGTAGCATCCGACCAAATATGTAAATCCTCTTTTATAGGCTTTTCAACGATTAATTTCAAACCATTTCTCTCGGCTTCTGGTAAGAAAAATGAATATTGAAAATCAATTAACTCATTAACTTTAACATCTCCCAAATCCAGAGTCATTTGACCTGATTCAATTCTGGAAATATCTATGATATTATTAATGAGTCGTAACATTTTCCCACCACTTCGTTCAATAATACTTATATAGAGATTTTTTTCTTTTTCTGTAAGGTCTTCTTCTTTTAACAAATCGGCAAATCCCATTATTCCATTCATCGGAGTCCTAATTTCATGACTCATATTTGCTAAAAATGATGATTTTAATCTGTTATTTTCTTCAGCTTGGTTTTTGGCCATTTGGAGTAAATGCCTTGTTCGCTCTCTTTCAGATACATCTTTTGAAACTACAGAAGCTCCAGAAATATATTGTTCATTAACTATAGGGTTGATTGTAATCTCAAAATAATACTTAATATCATCGATTGTAAAATAATCTATTTCAATTACTGATTCACCTGAAAAAACTTTTTGATAACGAGATTTCCATTTAAATGCTTCTTCAGAAGAAACAAAATCCATTAAACACACCCCTTTTTTAAGCTCAATTCCATAATTGTGGAAGAACTCACTTCTAAACTTCGAATTAATGGTTAGTAATTTAAATTCCCTATCAACAGACCATATTGCATCTTGTGAACTTTCTACTACTGACATTAAATTTGCTTCGCTGTCTTTTAAGGCATTTTCTGCTATTTTTCTTTCGGTAATATTTCTGTTAATACTTAATATTGCAACCTTACCTTGGAATTTAATAACAGATGCATTAATTTCAAAATGAAGCTCAGATCCATCTTTATGATATTGAATAGTTTCAAAATTAGTGTAAACACCTTCTTTGATTGTTTGATCAACTCTTTCTTTTCCAATATCAGGGTTCTTAGAAAACTGTGTAATTGACCTTCCTATAAACTTATGATATGAATAACCATATTCATCACATGCACTTTTATTTGCATCTAAAATCACCTCATTATCAGGATTAAATATAATTATGGCATCATGTGCTTGTTCAAAAAGTAACCGATAATCTTCTTTAGATTTAACTAACTGCTTTATTGTTTTCTTTTCATCGGTGATATCGGTGTGTGCTCCAAACATTCTAAGCACTTTACCATTATTATTAACAACTGCTGAAGCTTTATTATGAATCCATCTGTATCTTCCATTCTTGTGCTTCATTCTAAATTCTTCAACAAAAAATTCTTTTGGATGTTGAATGAAATCTGAAACAGCTTTTTGCATTCTTTTTTTATCCTGAGGATGCAGCAATTTTTCCCATGTAGAAAACTCATTTGATAGTTCCTCTGGTTCATAACCTAACAATGCTTTCCATTGATCGCTATAATAAACAGAATTGTCATGAATCCACCAATCCCAAATTCCATTTTCTGAAGCTACAGTTGCTAGTCTATACCTTTCGTCACTTTCCTCTAAGGCATGTGTAGCTTTTACTTGATCTGTGATGTCTATAATAAAACCATTGGAATATCGCAGTACCTCTCCATTATCTTTACTTGCGATTCCTGTTGCTTCTAACTTAAAATATCGTAATCCTTTTCGTGGATGATTTATTCTAAACTGCAACTGATGTTTAAATGCCGGAGTAAGGTTACTAAATATTTCTTTTATCACAAAAGTTGTATCTTGCGTATGAATGTTTTTAAACCAACTGGAAAAGTTGTCCTTCTCATAAGGTGAAATCCCAAATAATTCTACTATCGAATCACTCATCATTAAGACTTCTACTTCATTAGTTTTGAGTTTAATTTTCAACCTGAACAATGCATAATCTATTGGACTATCAACAATTGACTTCAAATGCTGATTCAAATTTTCTATTTCTAAACGCCTTTGCTTTTCTTCGCTTATATTTACTGCCAATTCTAACCTTACCTTCTTTCCTCCAAACCAATCAATAACTCTATCTGAGCATCTATACCATTGTCCATTTTGTCTATTCTGAAACTCCCAAATATAAGTCCCAATATGACCATTATTAAAAATAATAGGATTTGTACAAAACGAGCATGGACTTTCTAATCCTTGCAGAACTTGATAACATTTTTGACCAATGATACTTTCTTTTAAACCTAAATCAGTTATTAATTCTTGATTTGCGAATAATACTTCGAAAGTAATAGGATCGCTAACATATACAATTCCATCTAAAGAGTTAAATATCTTAAGTGTTTCTTGGTGTTTTAATAATAGACGCTGCTCTGAAGCTTTGAGTTCACTGATATCTCTTGACTGAGTAAAAACAGCAGAAGCTCCATTATAATCAATTACTTTGGCTATTATTTCAACAGGAATTTCACTTCCATCTTTACATAAAAAAAGGCTCTCAAATTTCGATATGCCTTTTTCTTTAAGATCACTAGTGATCGATTCTAGTTCTACTAATGAATATTTCTGCTGAATTTTCGAAATAGGCTTTCCTAAAAGCTCCAATGAGTTATACCCTAGCCTTTTCAAACCTTCCTTATTAACATCCAATATTTCATTATGAAAATTTTGAATAGCTAATATATCTGATGATGAATCGAATAAAAAACGATAAAACTCATCTCCGTCATATCTCCCCTTGTCCATATCTAAACTCATTTATTTGGTATCCCAGTAACAAAAGCTTATGAAAAGAGAGAAATGTGGTCAAAGTCTATTATTAATACAAATATAGCTGTTTTTCCTGAATAACTGCAAAAACAAATCAAACATAAACAGTTAAATATCAGCCTATAAAATTACATCAGCATTATTAAAAATAATAACTAATTATCTATATTAGATAACTGAAAACGTGTAATTAATGATTTCTCATGTGACTCTATCATGAATTTTCGAATTTTTTCAATTAATTCAAGGTGGGAAGAGGCTAAATTGTTTAATTCTTGAGGATCTTTTACAAGATTGTACAATTCAATTTCTAGATTGCCCTTTTGAATATTCTTCCTTATGGCTTTCCATTCACCATATCGAATGGCTTGTTGACCATTATACTCAGGGAACTCCCAATACAAATACTCATGTTTTGATTGATTTCCTTTATTCATAATTGTAGGAAAAAAGCTTATTCCATCAGACTCCTCAGGAATATCAACAGTAGCAATATCACAAAAAGTTGGCATGATATCACTGAAAGATGAAATATGATCAGAAACTAGAAAAGTATCTATTTCATTTGGCCAAGAAACGATTAAAGGTACACGAATACCACCTTCATGAACAAACCCCTTTGTATATCCATAATCATTAATAAAAGGTCCGGCTGAATTAAAATAATTTGCGTTTACACCTCCAGCATAAGTTGGTCCATTATCGGAAGTGAAAATGAGGATGGTATTCTCGTAAATCCCTTCTTTCTTTAATTTATCAATCAATAAACCAACTTTTTCATCTAAATATGAAATCATTGCTGCATAAGTTGCATTTGGATATCGATTAGGAAAATATCCTTTATCTCCTAAATAGGGTTCTTCGTTTCCAAATTTCATTATATAATAATCTACCCAAGCTTTTGGAGCTTGTAGAGGCACATGTGGTATAGGAGATGCCCAGTAAAAGAAAAAGGGTTCATCTTTATTTTTATCAATAAAATCAATCATTCCCGTAAACATAATATCTGGAGCATATTCATTTAATTGAAACTCTGAATAAGATTGCGGACTTAATGGATTACTTCCTTTTGGAAGTTTTACATTCGGGGCAATGGTATCATTATTCAAATAAATTCGATTCTCATTTTTATAAAGATGCACTGGATAATAGGTGTGGGCCTGACGTTGACAATTGTATCCTAGAAAATAATCGAATCCCATATCCGTTGGAATGCTTTCAGTATGAGGTGCACCTAATCCCCATTTTCCGGTCATTCCTGTTTTGTATCCAGCATCCTGAAGAAGTTTTGCAATAGTTACAGTATTGGAAGGTAATGGTCTTTGTCCTTCAAGAGTAGAATCTGCAAGCATGGCTTTGTAATTCCATACATCTCCTCTACTATTCCATTCATCGTTACCTCGAATATAAGCATGACCACTATGTTTCCCAGTTAATAGAACACAACGTGCGGGAGCACAAACTGGAGCACCGCTATAGTGTTGTGTGAATTTTATACCCTCCTCTGCTAATAAGTCAATATTGGGGGTTTCAATCAACTCTTGTCCATAACAACCCAAATCACCATAGCCCAAATCATCAGCCAGAATAAAAATAATATTGGGTTTTGAGTGTGCTATAGTTTTTTCATTATTAAGCCCAGATTGACAGGAATAAAGCATAACAATTATTGATATAAATATTAAACTAGCTCTTGGAATAGGTTTATAATTCATTAGGAGTATTTTGTATAAATTTAAAAAAATATTTTGCTAAACAGAGTATTTTAAAACAAAAAAACCAGATTTCATAATTATGAAATCTGGTTTTTTATATGATGAAATAATAAAGTATTATTCAACAATCATTTTCTTTGTCATACTTTCGTTACCAATAGTAACAGTATAGAAATAAACACCAGAATTTAAATTCTCAGCATTAATTTCAACTTTCTCACTACCATTAACTATACCAGCATTAATAGTATAAACAGTTTGACCTAAAAGGCTTGTTACTTCAATAGAAGCAGCACTAGCAGATTGAGTTTTAATTTCAATTACTGTAGAACCTGTGAATGGGTTAGGCTGATTTTGTGAAATCTCGAAGCTTGAAATATTTGACAAATCATTTACCCCATCTACAATTAGGTTATCGAATTCTATTCCAGTAACATAGTTAACTGTTATTGGATCATTACCTCCATTAGAAGCAAATTCTCCAGGAGTGATACATTGCATGAATGGAACAATATATTTACCTTCCTCATTTAAATATGCTCTTTCAGCTCCATATGTAAAATAATAGAACTTCTCATATAACGTTCCTTCAGTAAGACATACAATGTCTAAAGATTCGTTGCTATAAACTTCTTTTGTCCATCCAAATACATCTGGTTCAACATTAAGCTCTAATTCTGTATTTCTAGTATCAGTCCAAGTACAGAAAATCTGATTAGATTCAGTATTTTTAGCAATATTAAGCCTATGGTTCCAACCATTACCTGCATAATTACCTTCATCATCATCTCCTAAGTTAGATGTATTTAATGAATCAATCCATATGATATTGTTTAAACCATCAGCATCTACTATCAAGTTCATTAAATCACCAGGGTATGTCCATCCCCAACCTATAGAATCTGGATAACTCAGTACATCAGCAGAATGAGATTTAGTTGCCGCCAATATTTGAAGGTTTCCGTTTACATCCACAACACTAGCAGACTCAAATATAGATGGGATTAGATCACCCTTCCAGTTTGCATAAATAAATGGTTCTAATAAAACTTGCATTTCATCTGCTAAAAAATCAAGTTCAATTAAGTCCCAGCTATCACCAGAATCTTCAGTTCTATAAACAATCGGTTGGTAGCCTGAAGGAAAATCACTAGAAACGCCAACCATATACATATAACCTATAACACCGTCTTCAGACCAGGCCATATCAATTCCACCATCATGAGCTTGATATCCACCAATCCATGCCATTTTGCCATCTTCTGTGCTTTGAACTAAATCCATTTCATAAAGATCAGTTTCTCCCCAAAGGAAATCGGTACCCTCAAAGTCACCTACAATAGGTTGTAATTCTGCTGATTGATAGTTTCCCCAATCACCTTGAGGTACCATGTTTAAACAACGAGCTTGGTTTTCTACTTGAGTTAAACCATATTGATTCCAATATCCATCCTCAATATTATCAGGATTATGGCTAATTTCAACATCTTGGTTTGTACCTGCTAATGACATACTTCCCCACATTTTATAACCCCAGTCACCGCCAACGTGAGATATACCTTGCATCACACCATAAGCATCTTCAATATTATCATTTCCATCTGGATTAAAAACAATTCCAGAAGGATAATCATTAGTATGAGTATCACCATTATTAATTATGTTTAATGGTGCTGACCATGTTGCTCCTCTATCAGTTGAGTAAACCATTCCCATGTCAGTACTATTAGTTCCATAAGTAGTAGGATCTAATACATAGACAATAGAAATAACATCTAATTCGGCATTATAAGAAATTGCACGAGTGTCTTCTTTACGAACAGTACGGAAATCTTTAGCTGTTCCCACAAATATTCTATTTACATCTTCAGTAACAGATTTATCTGCATTTATCAATGGAACAGGTAAATTATTTTTTTGTGTTACATTAATGTCCTTTGATTTTTTTAAATTTTTAATGTTAGTAGTTTGCAACTGGGCCATGGTTGCCAGTGAAAAACTAAAAAGCATTGCAAAAAGTAGAATTTTTTTCATAGTTATGTGATTTAATTAAATGTTAGATGGGTCAAATATAGGAATTTTCAGACTGAATTAAAATGATAAATCTAATAAAATATTTTTTTGTGATATACATTATATATATCGCAACTCACAATAACATAGAGGATTGTTAAAATTAAAACAAATAGCTGGAAATGAAACTTGAGAATAATTAGGCTGCAAAGCTAATTCCTTGTATAATTATTGACCAATATTAATATGATACTGTAG
>JADGDY010000225.1:0-2749 GCA_016744655.1 Bacteroidales bacterium
ATATAATACCTGTAAACACAACAGACATCACCCTCATCAAACGATTTTTGATGGTAGGTTTTACCTTTTCGTATTGTAAAGTTTGTTGATTAAAAAAGTATAATTTCTTCCCCATTTTTATCTAAAAAATCCTTTTCGCATTTATCGTACAAAATTAACGAAATAAACTAAATTTGCAAGCTAAATCCATTTGACGAAAAGCGAGTATGATGTGCTTTGATATCAAGGACTATTTAAGCTTAGAATAAAAACTAGAAGAATGAAAGCTGCAGAAATAAGAAGAAATTTTATCGAATTTTTCGAATCAAAACAACATAGTATTGTTTCCTCTTCACCTATGGTGATGAAGAATGACCCCACATTAATGTTTGTAAATGCGGGAATGAACCAATTTAAAGATGTATTCCTTGGTCATGGAAAAGCCGTGAGTAATAGAGTGGCCAATTCACAGAAATGCCTCCGTGTTTCAGGAAAACATAACGATTTAGAAGAAGTGGGACATGATACCTACCATCATACCATGTTTGAGATGCTAGGTAACTGGTCTTTTGGTGATTACTTTAAAGAAGAAGCTATTTCTTGGGCTTGGGAATTACTAACGGAACGTTTGAAACTCGATAAAGACAGACTTTATGTGACTGTTTTTGAAGGTGACGAAGCTGATGGAACTAAACTAGATACTGAAGCTTTAGAGTTCTGGAAGAAATTTGTTCCTACTAAAAGAATCCTCAACGGAAATAAGAAAGACAACTTCTGGGAAATGGGAGAAAGCGGACCATGTGGCCCATGTTCCGAAATCCACATTGACTTAAGAAGTGACGAAGACCGTGCTAAAATTGGCGGAGACGAATTGGTTAATGAAGACCATCCTCAAGTTGTTGAAATTTGGAACTTGGTATTTATTCAATACAATAGAAAAGCAAACGGACAACTAGAGAACCTTCCTGCAAAACATATTGATACTGGAA
Source organism: Bacteroidales bacterium (assembly GCA_016744655.1). GTDB lineage: Bacteria > Bacteroidota > Bacteroidia > Bacteroidales > UBA12170 > UBA12170. Next base: position 969 of record JADGDY010000225.1, read on the forward strand.
TGGGATTCGAACGTTTAGCCATGGCTATTCAAGGAAAAATGTCCAATTACGATACTGATATTTTTCAGCCATTGATTCAGGAAATTGCTAGCATGTGTGGTAAAGAATATGGCAAGAACGAAGAACAAGACATTGCCATGCGTGTGATTGCCGACCACCTTAGAGCTATTGCATTTGCTATTGCCGATGGACAGTTACCATCAAACACTGGAGCTGGTTATGTGATTAGAAGAATCCTCAGAAGGGCCGTTAGATATGGTTATAGTTTCCTTGGTTTCAAAGAAGCATTCATCTATAAACTATTAAAAGTTTTAGTTGCTGAAATGGGTGATTTCTTCCCAGAATTGGTAAAACAAAGACAATTGATTGAAAAAGTGATGATGGAAGAAGAAAATTCTTTCCTAAGAACTTTGAGTACTGGAATTCAGATGCTCGATAAAATCATTGACAATGTAACAAAACAAGGATACAAAGTAATTAAAGGACAAGAAGCCTTTGAATTATACGATACTTTTGGATTTCCATTCGACCTTACCGAACTTATACTTAAAGAAAAAGGATTGGTGGTGAGCAAACGTGAGTTTGACGAGGAAATGGAAGCACAGAAACAACGTTCGAAAAAAGCAGCTACATCAGAAACTGATGATTGGGTGGTTTTAAAAGAAGACGATGTGGAAGAGTTTATTGGTTACGATCATTTGAGCTCTACTGTACATTTAACCAAATACCGCAAAGTGGTGACTAAGAACAAAGAGCTTTATCACTTGGTATTTAATATCACTCCTTTTTATGCAGAATCGGGTGGTCAGGTTGGAGACACAGGATTTATTGAAAGCGAAACTGAGAAAATCAGTATTATTGATACCAAGAAGGAAAACAACCTGATTATTCATATAGCTAAACAATTGCCTAAAAATCCTAAATTGGCATTTAAAGCAGTGGTTTCTGCTGGTAAAAGAGAAGCCATTACTAAAAACCATACAGCTACACACCTTATGCACAAAGCATTAAGAGAAGTTCTTGGAACTCATGTAGAACAAAAAGGTTCTTTGGTTAATGATTCTCACCTACGTTTTGACTTTTCTCATTTCCAGAAGATGGAGAAAGAGGAGATTGCAAAAGTAGAAGCACAAGTAAATGCTGCAATTCAAGCTAATTTCAACGCCAATATAGAGGGACAAGTACCAATTGAAGAAGCAGAAGCTAAAGGTGCCATGATGTTGTTTGGTGAGAAATATGGTGATTTGGTAAGAGTAGTTGGTTTTGGTGATTCTGTGGAACTTTGTGGTGGAACTCATGTGGAAGCTACAGGTCAGATTGGATTATTCAAGATTGTTCATGAAAGTGCTATTGCTGCCGGAATCAGACGTATTGAAGCATATACCGGACAAAAAGCCTTCGATTATATGAATACTCATGTGGAAACTGTGGATGCAGTAAAAGGTCTATTGAAAAATCAAAAAGATGTGGTAAAAGGCGTTCAACTGATTTTAGATGACCAGAAGAAATTGCAAAAACAAGTGGAGGAGCTTCTGAATGAAAAAGCTCAGAACGAGAAAAAAGAATTAGAGAATAAAATAGAAGAACTCGGAGAAGTAAAATGGTTGGGACAAGTATTGAACCTAGACGCAGGTAGCGTTAAAAACCTAGCTTTCCAATTGACCAAAAAATATCCAGAATTGATTTTAGCTTTTGGTAATAAACAAGGTGGAAAAGCCAGTTTAACCATTGCCTTGGGTGAGCAAGCCTTAGAAAAATCAGGATTAAAAGCCGGTCAAATG
>JADGDY010000225.1:2759-6749 GCA_016744655.1 Bacteroidales bacterium
TTTTTTCTTTTTCTTTTTTTTCTTATGTTTTATATCCTCTTCTTCGGCCTCTTTCATTAAAGTTTTCCAATTATGAGTTTTATCTTCAGAAAAGTTTAAACAATTTGAGAATAAAATTGAGGAAATTGGAGAAGTTAAATGGTTGGGACAAGTACTCAATCTAGATGCAGGAAGTGTTAAAAACCTAGCTTTCCAGTTGACCAAGAAATATCCAGAATTAATTTTAGCCTTTGGTAATAAGCAAGGTGGAAAAGCAAGTTTAACTATTGCTTTGGGAGAAGTAGCACTAGAGAAATCAGGATTAAAAGCCGGTCAAATGATTCGTTCTGCAGCACAGCATATTCAAGGTGGTGGCGGTGGCCAAGACCATTTTGCTACTGCTGGTGGTAAAAATCCAGAAGGACTCGATAAAGCTGTTTCTGAAGTAAAAAATATAGTAAAGGGATAAATTTCAATAATTACCCTCCCCTATTTTAGATATTAATGCCGGCTTATTAGTCGGCATTTTTTTATGTCAAATGCCTTTAATAAAAGTTCAAATAGAATTTTTAAAAGCATTAAAACTTTACATTTGCAATTCATATAAAAGATTAAAACGAAAAGTATGAGAATCTTTCTGATTTTAGTAATAACTGGTTTTTCATTGAGCTTAAATGCCCAAAATCTATTTACAGAACAATTTTCTGATTGTGAATCAGAATTCTTTTATCTGGAAGGAAAAGATATCATATCTGAAAATTTAAATGAGGATTTAATTGCCGATGTTATCAATTCCATCGATCCTAAAACTGTAAAGAAGATAAAAGGAACTATAAAGATCCAGGTTTTCATTGATTCCATAGGAACACCTTGTTGCCTTAGTATGAAGAATGATCTAAATTCCAAAGGAAAAAGCGTAAACTTCAAAGAAATCATCAATACTAAAACAAAATGGTCTCCTCCAGTAAAAGATGGAGAAAGCACTTGCGTTTCGCTAATATTGAGGATATCATTTCAAAGAAATAGAATTATCTTACAAAGAATGGGCTATAACTCAAATTCAGGAATGACGATACAAAAAAGAATGGAGATAAATAGATAGTAATATTACAATCTTTATTCTATTCTAGCGATAGCTTCTATTGACTTTCTATCCATAGAACAATAAAAGAGATGATACTTTTTAACACACACTTTAGAAACTATCCAACGTTTCCACTTCCCTATTACTTGAATTACAGTATTTTTACTTTTCAATATTTTAAATGATCAAAAACTTCATCAACAATTGTTTCATGAAAACTAAATCAATAATTCTTGCCATTCTATTTCCTCTTTTATGGATATTAAGTATCAATCTTATTTATTTCCTACCCATTCAAGTAGCCGAAGATTTCAAATGGTTTATTGCTGGTATTTTAGGTAGTATTTTAGCATTATTGATCACCTATATTTATTTAAGAATTGATAAAAGTTCCTTCAAACAAATTGGACTTCTTTGGGATTCTAAAACGCTTAAATTCTTTACAAAAGGTATTTTCATTGGAAGTTTAATTACTATAATTATGCTTGGAATTCTTATTATGTTTTCAGATTTAGAAATCATAAGAAATAAGGATGCAAATATTCCAATGGCGCTATTTTGGATGTTGGCTTTTATTCCTTTGGCATTTATGGAGGAGCTTGCTTTTAGAGGTTATGCCTTTATTAAATTAACCAAGCTTATTGGTCTGAGATATACCATCATTATCACTTCCATTCTTTTTGCCTATTATCATGATGCTTCTGGTGCTACTTTTGCCCATCAACTATTAGGTCCTGGAATTTGGGGTATTATTTATGGAGTATGCGCTATCTGGTCGGATGGCCTAGCGGTTCCTACCGGAATACATGTGGCTGCAAATATAATACAAGGGGCACTGGGTATGAAAGATGACAAATACGCAATTTGGATTATCGATTATAGTACCGAAGCAACAGAAGCCATGCAAACACAAACCAATAATTTAGGTTTAGGAATTCAAGTCTTGTTGTTGATTTTCGGAATATTTATTACCGAGTGGTATATAAGAGTCAGAAAAAAGAAAAATATAAATGTTTATTATTGTGATTCTTCTTCAAAACTGAATACATAATTCACTGATTATCTTATAAGATCAATCATGTTTTGACTGTGCCTCTAAGTTTTTTCTTCTTCAGTTTCTCTTGTAGAACACAATACACTTCTCCTATGTGATAACAACCATTACACGAAACACATATTGGTTTATAAGTAGAATTAACCTTCCATGTTTTTATGAGTATCCTGGAAGAAATTTAAGCCATATAACAGAAATTCTTTTCAAAATAATGTATTATTAATATCCATTTTACTTTTTGCTTTTATATTTACAGCTTCAAACAAATTTACTATTTAGTTTTTATTTAAAATCGTTTTTTATATTTGAAGTATAGAAATTAGACCTCTTTGCTTCTTAAAACCTCAATAATAATGAAAGATTATATACTTAGAATCACCTTACTTTTAGTCATAATTAACCTCATTACCTATGTTCAAGCACAAACCCCTCCTCAGGTTCCGGCTATTTATTCTAACATTCATTATGATGATAGTGGGAAACTGTATTTTGATTATGAAGGAGTAAAATATTTTGCAGAAGAAGAAAATACAAAATTCAATCTTCAACAACTTTACGGAAACCCTAAAGGCACTGAAACTGGTGTGATACTAGATTTTGGAAATATAAAAGGAAGTATCAGTTACGGTCTTATTCCTTATGGAAAAGTTGAGCATCCATTACCAGTTTTCAGGTTTTTAAAACCAATAGAGGATGGTAAGGTAGAAATCAATGTAGTAAAGGATTTTAAATACCCTTACGATTTTGTAGATTGGAAAATAAACAAGTATCTAACAATTGGTTACAGGCTTATCGATGAATCAGGAATGATATTATACGATGGGGAGGTTTCTTTATCTGGAACCAGCCCTTTTACTGTTAATTCTTCCATTTCTGAAGGTCCATTTGTGAGTAAGCAAACTTCAACTGGAATAACTATTTGGTGTTCCACCACGAGCCAAGTAAAAGCAAGTGTAATTGTAAATGGAGAAAAATATGAGGATTCCGAGCCATCCTTGTATCACGAATGGGAAATAACGAATCTCTCTCCCAATTCCGAATACAACTATCAAGTGAATTATGGCGATTTAAGCCAAGAATATAAGTTTAAAACAGCACCAGAAGAAGGAAGTAGAGAAGCATTTGTATTTGCCTATACCAGCGATAGTAGACATGCCAACGGAGGAGGAGAAAGAAAAATATATGGTGCCAATGCATATATCATGAAGAAAATGGCCGCTTTAGCTTATTCTAATGATGCTGCATTTTTCCAGTTTTCTGGCGATATGATAGATGGCTATTTAAGCAGCAGCCAAGAACAAGAAGTACAATATTCAAACTGGAAAAAATCAGTAGAGTCATTTTGGCATTATATGCCTTTTTATATCGCAATGGGAAATCACGAATCACTAATTCATTTATTTAAATATGAGAATTCTAATAGGAATGCCGCTGCAATCGACAGGTTTCCCTTTGAGACAAACTCATCAGAATCCTTATTTAGAGATGTATTCGCAAACCCGACAAGTAGTTTAATTAGTGAGGATAATAACAAATACGACCCTAATCCTTCGCAACAAGATTTTCCTTCTTACCAAGAAAGTGTCTATTCTTATAAATATGGAAACGTAGCTATGATTGTTTTAAATAGTGATTATTGGTACGCTCCTTCTCTTTCGGACAGAACAGAAACTAGTGGAGGACTTCATGGTTATATTATGGACAATCAATTGGAGTGGTTGAAAAACACTGTGGAAGCTCTTGAAAAAGACGAAAATATCGATCACGTTTTTGTAACTCAACATACACCAGCTTTTCCCAATGGAGGGCATAGCGGTGATGATATGTGGTATAGTGGAGATAACAGTAATCGTCCTTACATCAATGGGAAACC
>JADGDY010000035.1 GCA_016744655.1 Bacteroidales bacterium
GGATATGTTTAAAACTGATAATTTTTTTGAGGATGAATGAAAGCTTTATCTAAATTTGCAATGCAACAAAACAAAAGATTTGAACGATGGATTATATCAGTGAAATAGCGAAACTCAAAAAGGAAAAAAACGCAATCATCCTGGCACATTATTATCAAATTCCTGAAATTCAGGATATTGCCGATTATATCGGGGATAGTTTGGGATTAGCTCAAAAAGCAGCAGATACTGATGCTGAGCTTATTGTGTTTGCTGGAGTTCATTTTATGGCCGAAACTGCCAAAATTTTGAATCCAAATAAAATGGTTTTGTTGCCAGATTTGGAAGCGGGATGTTCTCTGGCCGATAGTTGTCCTCCGGTTGATTTCAAAAAATTTAGAGATCAATATCCCGATCATATCGTACTTTCTTACATCAATTGTAGTTCAGGAATCAAGGAACTTTCTGATGTGATTGTGACCAGCGGTAATGCGGTACAAATCGTTGAATCATTCCCCAAAGATCAGAAAATGATATTTGCTCCCGACAAAAATTTGGGTGGATATATCAACAGCAAAACTGGTCGTGATATGGTATTATGGGATGGAACATGCGAAGTACATGATATTCTGAGTACTGAGGCCATTATCAAATTAAAAATAGAACATCCGGAAGCCGAATTGGTAGCACATCCGGAATGTGATGGACCGGTATTGGCTTTGGCCGATATGGTAGGTTCCACCACAGCTATGTTGAAATACACACAGAAATCAGAAGCTAAGAAATTTATTGTGGCCAGTGAAACAGGAATTCTACATCAGATGCAGAAAGATGCTCCAGAGAAAGAATTCTTAGTGGTTCCAAAGGATGAAACTTGTAATTGCAACGATTGTCCTTATATGAAAATGAATACTTTAGAGAAGTTATACCTCTGTTTAAAAAATGAGACTCCTCAAATTGAACTTCCTAAAGAAGTGATGGAAAGAGCCGAAAAACCAATCAATAAGATGTTGGATATTAGCCGTGAAATGGGTTTGATCTAAATTATTTTTGTTGTTTTCAAAACTTACTTCAACAGTATAATTTTTGTTAATTAATTTACTAATATTCAATTCTTTAAATAGCTATTGATATTGCTCTATGTATTTGTTAAAATATTAGCTTTAATCATGCAAATATGTTTTTTGAAGAAGGCGGACGCACACTTTATTTTTGTCCGCGCATTATCGCAAATTAAAACGGATTAGAAGCAATGATCAGCTTTTCTGACCTTTGTTTCTAAAAAAATTTGGTGATAATTATTAGAATCTGTGAATAGATTTTCCTTTAATTAAAATACATGTCGATTTCTAAACGAAAACTCCAAGTGTGAGTTTGCCCTTAGTTTTTGAATGGTATTATTATCTTTGAAAGAAAATAAACGCCATGAAAAGTTTTCTTCTTCTAGTCTTTAGTATTTCTATTTTCACATTATTTGCTCAAACAGAAACCATTACATTTCCCTCGGAGGATGGTATAGAAATTACAGCCGATCTTTATAAAATTGATCTTGCTGCTCCATGGATAATTCTTCATCATCAAGCAGGATTTAGTAGGGGAGAGTATAGGAGTATTGCTCCTAAGCTTAACCAAATGGGTTTTAATTGTATTGCTATCGATCAACGTTCAGGAAAAGAAGTAAATGGAGTAATTAATAAAACCTATTTAGTAGCAGAAAAACAAGGGAAAGAAACCAAATATGTAAATGCCATTCCCGATTTAGAAGCCACACTTAATTATGTAAAAAGCACATTAAATGCATCAGAAATTATTATTTGGGGTTCTTCTTATTCTGCAGCCTTAACTTTTTATATGGGCAGTGAATATTCTAATGATATCAAAGCTATTTTAGCTTTTTCTCCAGGTGAATATTTCGTAATTGAGGATGAATCTATTAGCTCATTTGCTGCTAAGGTGAAATGTCCAGTATTTATCACTTCTGCCAAAAAAGAAGAAGAATATTGGAGACCTATTTATGATGCTGTTCCAGGAGAAAAATATTTTTATTTACCTGTAGAAGAAGGATTTCATGGATCAAGAGCCTTATGGTCTGATAAAGTTGGACACGAATTGGTTTGGAAAGAGGTGGAGGAGTTTATAGAGAAAGTAAACTAGTAGATATAAATTTTTAAAAAGTACTATTTCACAGAGTTACACAGAGAATCACTAAGTTTCGCAAAGAATTATACTTATTTTAAAAAATATACTAATTGATAATTCTTTTAATGCCATTTTTAAGAATATTTGTATGGAAATTAAGTAATAAACCAAGTTTATAGTTACCAAGCCTCAAATAGGTAAGAACCTGAGCGGTATGAACATCTGTAAAATCTTCTACAGTTTTTAGTTCTATAACAACTTTTTCTTCAACAAGTAAGTCAATTCTATACCCATGATCTAATTTTACCTCTTTATAAATGATTGGCATAGGTTTCTCTTTTCTTAACTTTAAACCAGCTTGTTGTAATTCATAATATAAACATTCCTGATATGCAGATTCTAATAATCCAGGACCTAATTTTCTATGTACTTCTATGGCACAACCTATAATTAAATTTGATATTTGATTTTCATTCATGTTTTGTCATTTTCTTAGTGGAACTTTGTACTTTCTTAGTGTTTCTTTGTGCAATAATTAATTTCCAAATCTCGCTAAGAAGCATAAAATTAGTAATTTAAATGATACTATGGTACATCAAAATAGAATTAGTCAAATAGAAATATTATTTCAATATCATAGGAAGTTAATATTGTTTTTCATTTTTTCTTTTGAGTTTATTAAATAGTTGTTTCACAGAGAGCCGCAGAGAATCACTAAGATTCACTAAGGAAAGCATAGAATTTGATCATTTTCCCTACTTTTGCCTTTTTAAAATGAAAAACAAATAGAAAAATGAATAAACCTACTCTATTAATTCTCGCAGCAGGAATTGGAAGCCGTTATGGTGGATTAAAACAATTAGATAAAGTTGGACCTGGTGGCGAAGCCATCATCGATTATAGTATTTACGATGCCATTCAAGCTGGTTTCGGGAAAGTGGTTTTTGTGATTAGAAAAAGCATTGAAACAGATTTCCGTGAATTTATTGGTAATAAGTTGGATGGAAAAATAGAGGTAGAGTACGTTTTTCAAGAATTAGATAAACTTCCAGAAGGCATTACTCCAAATCCAGAACGCCAGAAACCTTATGGTACTGGTCATGCCGTTTTAATGGCTGCTGATGCAATAAAAGAAAACTTTGCAGTGATTAATGCCGATGATTTCTATGGACGTGAAGCCTATGAAACCATTGCTAAATATTTTGGTGAATTAGACCCTAATACCAACGACAATTGCATGGTAGGTTATAATTTAAAGAACACTTTATCGGATAATGGATATGTGAGTCGTGGACAATGTACCAGCGATGAAAATGCATATTTAGTTGATGTGGTGGAAAGAACACATATTGAAAAGAAAGCCGATGGCATTTATTTCGAAAACGATGATAAAGAGCAAATTAAATTAGATGAGAACACTTTGGTTTCTATGAACTTTTGGGGATTTACTCCTCAGTTTTTTAAGCAATTAAATACTCGTTTCACTAAGTTTATTGGAGAAAATAAAGATCAACTGAAAGCAGAATTTTATATTCCTACTGCTGTAAATGAAATGATAGAGGAGGGTATAGCTAAAACTAAAGTCTTAGAATCGGATGCAGCTTGGTTTGGTGTAACTTATCAAGAAGACAGACCAGTGGTGGTGGAGAGTATTCGTGAGTTGATTAAGGCAGGAAAATATCCTGATAAATTATTTTAAAGCTTGTCACAAAAAATCAATTTTTTCGTTACGCTTGAGCTGAGAACAAACATTTACGAAAAGTAAACTTATTGTTCTCAACTCTTTGTAAGCCTCAAACTTGACCTTTTCTGTAAAGCTTAGGCTTTTTTTCAAAGGATTTTATGATATAACAAAGATATTGGTGCTCAAAATCATATTGTGATTTTGAGCACTTTTTTTTAAGTAATTTTGTTTAGAATACGTAACACAGCACTCCTGAGCTGTGCCTTATGTTTAGATTATGAATATGTTAAATCACAGTTCGGGAGAACTGCGTTACTTGTATAAAGCAGCTTCTAAACTGTTAGAAAAACCAAAAACAAATCAATTCATTCAAATAATTGAAATTCATTTTTATCTCATTTTATTTTAGTGAATTTGTGGCAAATTTTTTCATCTCGACAAGTTCTGGCCATCCATAAATAATTAGATTTGCTCATGGAAAAACAAAAGCTCAAAAACATTTACCAAAATTTCACTGCTGATGGTGAATTTAAAGATTTTCAAACTCTGGTTTCAGGTCATATTAACGATACTTATCTCATAGAAACCGATTTAAAATCTTACGTACTTCAAAAACTCAATCATCTCGTTTTTCCTAATATTCCGGAGCTGATGAATAATAAGGTAGCTGTATCTCAACATTTAGCTCACAAATGCGATTTTCATCAAACCCTCCTCCGTTTTTATCCTACTTTAGATAATCAATATTATTATCAAGATGAAGAGGACTTCTATTGGAATATGATGGATTTTATTCCAGATTCTAAGGTTTTAGAAAAAACAGAAAACAAGGAACAAGCGGCTGAAGCTGGTTATGCTTTTGGGGCGTTTATTCGTGCATTAGATGACTTTGATGCATCAGATCTTTACGAGATTATCCCTGATTTCCATAAAATGTCCTTCCGATACCAACAGTTTGATGAAGCTTTGGAAGGAGCAGAAGCGCAGCGTAAATTAATAGCTGCAGAATGGATTCAACAAGTTTTGAACAGCAGAGAAGAAATGCAGATGTTGGAGAAGTTGCACGAGCAAGGTGAGATTCCATTAAGAGTAACGCATAATGATACCAAGCTCAGCAATATTCTCTTCGATATGGACAATAAAGCCCTTTCTGTAATAGATTGGGATACTTTAATGCCTGGCATAGTACACTATGATTTTGGTGATTCTGTGCGTACTATTTGCAGTAATTCCACAGAAGATGAAACAGATTTATCTCAAGTAAGTTTCAATACTGAATTTTATCAATCCTATAGTGAAGCTTTTGTAAAGGAATTGAATGGAATATTAACCGATAAAGAGATTGAATTACTGGATTTAGCTCCACCAACCATCACCTTTATTATGGGATTGAGGTTTCTCACCGATTATTTAAATGGAGATAAATATTATAAAATTAAATACCCAAATCATAATTTAGATAGAGCAGCTAATCAGTTGACATTGGTGAAGAGAATGAAAGAAAGTTTTTGCTAGTGAAACTATAAAAACAATATTTTTATGTCATCTGACAACTTAGGCAGGCTCTCCTTCAAAAAGGTCACTATATAAAGCATCAATAATAGTATTGTTCCGCTACTTTGCAGCTCAATATTTTCTTGAATCAATGTATTTTTCTGGGGGATTAACTTTCAAGCAATACTGTATTCTTGTTGATTTAGGAATCTTAGTAACAATAGACATACTTACTAAAATGGTTCAGATAATTAAAAACCTTATTATTTTTTCTTCAACACTTTTTTAAAAAAGTGTTACAAAAACCTCCGCTGTATATCAAAGTCTACTCCACAAATGTCTTGTAGGAAAAACAATAAACTCCTCCTTATAGTGACATTCTACGAATTGTCACTAATGAGCGTCAAACAATATTGTTTTTTATTCCTACAAGACATTTGCTCCGTTTAACGACTTTGATATAAGGCGGTTTAGACATTCCTACGGAAGTCTTTATAAATTTTGCGGAGCATCTAATGTGTTTGTATAAGATTGTTTTTTATTTCACCTTATTATATTTACAATTTGTCTTATTTCGGAGACTACGGGAAGATCTCTCCCAAACAGGAAGCCATTTTACGTCAGGCAAGAGTATGAATTTCAGAATATTAGATTTATAGTCTTTGTTGGAGTTATTGTTAAAAGGTGCAGAGCTCGGAACGATGCTGCACCGATGCGTCAGCAACCGCAATATCTATAAAAATAAGATTACAATGAGTATTTCAAAGTCGCCAGATAAGCATTAGGAAGAAGCTGAAATTAAAGCGACGCTAAATAATATTTCCAATGAAGCTAAAAGTTTGGGCATTAAATCAATATACAGGGAAATTGATTGCAAATGGAGTCCATGTCTTTATCTCTAGAATACCTATTACAATGATCTAGATGATATAATGCAAATAACAAACAGCCTATAAAAATGAGAAAGAATCAAGTGTAAATTCATAAAATATAATTCATAAAATATGAATTATATTTTATGAATTACTATATTTGTAAAAAAAGAAGATGAATCCATTCACATTAAATTATCATTCTGAATATTTTTGCGATAGAGAAAATGAAGTTAAAGTATTGAAAGAAAATGCTTTAAATGGATTAAATACATTAGTTCATAGCCCTAGAAGGTTAGGGAAAAGTGCTATTATTCATCATTTATTTTATCAGTTAGAGAAAGAAAACAAGTTTGAAACACTATATATTGATCTATTTGCAAGTCAAAATTTGAATGATTTTGCTCAAATATTTGGTGAAAATCTATTAAATAGATACCATAAAAAGAATTTGGTATCAGGAATTAAAAAACTTTTTAAGGGACTTTATGCTTCCATTTCATTTTCTGCTGATGGTTCTCCCATGTTAAACCTTGGTATAGGAGAAGGACAAATGGAAACTTCCTTAAACCAGCTGTTCAACTATTTAGAGAATAGAAAGAAACCCGTTATTGTGGCTTTTGATGAATTTCAAGAAATAGCATCATATCCTGAAAAAGCCGAAGCAGTCATTCGTACCATTACACAGCGATTAAATAATGTACATTTTATATATTCTGGAAGTTCTTTTCATATTCTGCAGCATATGTTTTACAGTGCCAAGCAAGCTTTTTATCAAAGCAGTGAGAGCCTTATAGTTGGTAAAATTAGCGAAGAAAAATACAGAGAATTCATTAGAGCAAATTTCGAGAAATTTAAAAAGCGTATTTCTGATGATGCCATTGATCATTTGTTGACATTTACTGATAGATACACCTATTACACGCAGGTTATTTGTAATCAGGCATTTTATAAAACCAACAAAGGACTTGAATTAGACGAAGCCATATTATTGACTAGTAACTATATGGAAACCCGAAAGGCTGATTATTCCGGAATACTCAGACTATTATCAGATAATCAACAAAAGGTGATTATTGCAATAGCTAAAGATGGAGAGGTGAGCAAACCCACAGCAGTCGATTTTTTAATGAGAAATAAACTACCCTCTGGTTCATCTACCTTACAAGCCTTAAATGCATTATTAGAAAAAGAAATGATCTATAAATCAGAAAATGGCTATGTGGTTTATGATGTATTTTTCCGTCGTTTTTTGGATAGATATTATTAAACTCAAAATTTAGAGTAGAGTTTTTAAATAATTCTCTACAGGCTTAGGGAAAGCAAAAGTATCAATGTTTTCAATTTTAACTTGTTCATAGTGGTTATTCTGAAACTTATTGATTTCAATTTCAAAGAAACGAATCTTTAATAATCTATGGGTGAGTTTATGTTCAACTTCTTGTATACTGGTTATCTTGAAAGGTTCTTGTCCTACCAATTTTTTAAAGTCTTTACTGTCTATAATACCCTCCTCCGAAATTTGTTTTTCGGTTTCTATTAAAGGTAATTGATAGAGTCCTTTCCATATATTTTCCTCTTGTCTTTTTTCTATGAGTAGTTCTTCGCCTTTTTTGAGGAGGATAAAATTAAGATATCGCTCTTTTACTTTTAGCTTTTTCAGTTTAATAGGTAGCAAATTCACTTTGTGGTTGGCAAACGAAGCACAAGAATTAACGAGTGGGCATTGTATGCAATCAGGATTTTTCGGTTTGCAGAATAAGGCACCAAATTCCATGATGGCTTGATTATAGGTGGCAGCACGACTTTTTATAAGTGATTTTTGAGCCAAAACATCGAATTCTTTCTTACCGGGAGTGGAATTTATAGGAGTTTCGATGCCAAAATATCTAGATAATACTCTAAAAACATTGCCATCGACCACAGCAAATGGTAAATCAAATGCTAAAGATGCAACTGCAGCAGCTGTATAAGGACCAATTCCTTTTAAAGCAATGATATCTTTATAATTAGATGGAAACACAGCATTATGTTGTTCTACAATTTGTTTTGCAGCGAATTTCATGTTTCTGGCTCTACTATAATAACCCAATCCTTCCCACATTTTAAGCACTTGATCTTCTGACGCTTGATGCAAGCTAATCACATTAGGAAACGCCTGAATGAAGCGTTGATAGTAGGGTAGGCCTTGTTCTACTCTGGTTTGTTGTAGTATGATTTCAGATATCCAAATGGAGTATGCGTCCTTAGTATTTCTCCAAGGAAGCTCTCTTGCATTTTTTTCGTACCAGTTGATTAACGTATTTGAAAATGTCATTTTTTGAGTAAACAAATTTATTTTGAGTTAATTAGCTAAAAAATATTTTGCATATTTTATTTGCAAAGTTGAAAAAAAATATATCTTTGCACCCCATTTAGTAAAATAAAATTTTAAATAAATATAAGATCATGACTAAAGCAGAAATCGTAGCAGATATTGCGAACAAAACAGGTATTGAAAAGATTGCTGTACAAAAAACTGTTGAAGCTTTCATGGATGCTATCAAAGACTCCATGGTTAACGGAGAAAATGTATATCTAAGAGGTTTTGGAAGTTTTGTAATTAAGAGAAGAGCAGAAAAAACAGGTAGAAACATTTCTAAGAATACTACTATCATTATTCCAGCTCATAATATTCCTTCATTCAAGCCAGCAAAAAGTTTTGTAGGTGAAGTGAAAAATAGCGTTAAATAATTTAAACTTACTAGATATGCCTAGCGGAAAGAAAAGAAAAAGACATAAAATGTCTACGCACAAGCGTAAGAAGCGTCTGAGAAAAAACAGACACAAGAAAAAATAATCTAAACTAGAAAAACCAAGGTTGTTTGAATGAATAGCCTTGGTTTTTATTCTTCCCTTTCGAAAGAAAACTCAATTACCTTCCTTTTTTTCTTCCCAAAACAACTAATCAAAGCGGTTAGTTGCACTTTTATATTTAAACGTTCCTAATTTAAATGAATAGAGAACTAGTTATAAACTCTGGCCCCAACGAGGTAGAGATCGCCCTTTTGGAAGAAAACCAACTTGTTGAGCTGCATAAAGATAAAACCAATAGTAGTTTTTCTGTTGGAGATATCTATTTGGGTCGCGTTAGAAAAATCATGCCCGGTTTAAATGCCGCCTTTGTGGATGTGGGTTATGAACGCGATGCCTTTCTACATTATCTCGATCTTGGTCCCCAAGTACTTACATATAATAAATACATTCGAACTTTAATGAATGGAACAGGCGGCGAAGACGTCTACCAAAGCATTAAACTAGAAAAAGACATTCAGAAAACAGGTAAAATCAATGCGGTATTAAAGCAAAATCAAAGCGTTTTAATACAAATTGCTAAAGAACCTATTTCATCTAAAGGACCTAGAATTTCTACCGAGATATCATTTGCAGGTCGATATATGGTATTATTACCATTTTCAGATAAAATCAGCATCTCTCAAAAGATAAAGAGCGCAGAGGAAAGAAAAAGACTTAAACGATTAATAACCAGTATCCGTCCCAAAAACTTTGGAGTAATTGTGCGCACCATGGCCGAAAACCGAATGGTTGCCGAACTCGATACCGACCTTAGAAATTTGGTTAAAAAATGGGAAAACGTATACAAGAAACTCGATCATAAGTCGAAACCACCCATTAAAGTGGTGAGTGAACTTAACAGAACATCCACCATATTAAGAGATTTGCTTAACGAATCTTTCAACAGCATCAAAATAAATGAGCCTAGCATAGCAGAAGAAATTAAATCTTTTGTGGAAAGAATAGCTCCTGGAAAATCTAATATTGTAAACCTAATTAAAGGAAAATCAATATTTGAACAAACTGGAGTCGACAAGCAAATCAAATCTTCCTTCGGTAAGATTGTTACTATAAAAAGTGGAATTTATTTGATTATTGAACACACAGAGGCCATGCACGTAATCGACGTGAATAGTGGTCACCGTGTGAATAAAGATAAATCCCAAGAAGAAAATGCCCTCCAAACCAATATAGAGTCGGCTAGCGAAATAGCTAGGCAATTGCGACTTAGAGATATGGGAGGGATTATAGTGATCGATTTTATCGACATGAACCAAGCAGCCAATAGAAGAGCATTATTTGCTCATATGAAAGAAGAGATGGGAAAAGATCGTGCTAAACACACCATTTTACCTCCTTCAAAATTTGGATTGGTACAAATTACTCGTCAACGTGTACGCCCGGAAATGAATATTGAAATTCAAGAACAATGTCCGGTTTGTAATGGTTCTGGCGAGGTAAGCCCAAGTGTATTATTGATCGATGATATTCAAAATAATCTAGCTTATCTTATAAATGAGCAAAATGAGAAATCATTGAAAATCATTGTTCATCCTTTTGTTTATGCTTTTATTAGAAGCAAATTTCGCCATATACAGCGCAAGTGGTATAAGGAGTTA
The DNA here is from genome assembly GCA_016744655.1 of Bacteroidales bacterium. GTDB lineage: Bacteria > Bacteroidota > Bacteroidia > Bacteroidales > UBA12170 > UBA12170. The sequence continues at coordinate 10,623 of JADGDY010000035.1, forward strand.
AATAGCTGGGTAAAAGTAGAAGAAGACAGCTCTTATCATCAATTAGAGTATCATATCTTCAATAGCAACGATGAGGAAATCAAGCTTTAAGACTTGGGAAAGCAACTAGCGATATTTATAAGTTATTTATTCCACCCATTGTGGATGCCATTGTATGTGATGTTGATGTTTTGGAATATCAACTCCAAGGCTATGTTTATTAGCAACGATATGGTTTGGCTTTATATATTGCTAGTTGTTTTTATTAATACCCTCCTCATTCCCATTTTGCTTTTTCTGATGATGAAACGCATGAAAATCATCGAAAGTTTACAGCTCGATTCCCAAAAAGATCGCTTTTATCCCTTCGCCATTATTGGCATTTTTTATTTAACCACTTGGTATGTTTTCCACAGTATTGAGATATTTACTTATTTGTCTCTGGTATTTGTATTGGCAGCAGTTTTGGTTTTCTTGGCTTTAGGAGTGAATCTTTTCTGGAAAATATCTATTCATAGCATGTCGATGGGCGCTATGAGTGCAGCTGTATTGTATTTAACTGCGGTGCATTTTATTGAATCCACTTGGCCTGTTTACTCCATATTTTTACTGAGTGGATTAGTGGGTTTTGCTCGCCTAAAACTTAAAGCTCACACATCGGCACAGGTTTATGTAGGATTCCTTATGGGAGCTGCTGTACTTACCGCTTTTACTTTTGGTTTCTTATAGGTCCTTTTTGTCTTATTTCCGTAACTTTGTTTTAAATCGTTTACTATGGCTCTAGAAATAGAAAGAAAGTTTTTGGTTAATGGTGATTTTAAATCATTGGCACACAAAAGTTATAGAATCACTCAGGGATTTTTATCCTCAGTTCCCGAAAGAACAATACGCATTAGAATAAGAGAAGAACAAGCTTTTCTTACCATAAAAGGCAAAGGAAATGCCTCAGGAACCTCTCGTTACGAATGGGAAAAAGAAATAAAACTAGAGGAGGCCAAGGAATTATTATTACTCGCTGAACCAGGAATTATCGATAAAACCAGATATTTAGTGGCAGTGGGAAATCATGTATTCGAGGTGGACGAGTTTTATGGAGACAATAAAGGATTAATACTAGCCGAAGTAGAATTATCCTCAGAAGAAGAAACCTTCGAAAAACCAGCATGGCTAGGAAAGGAAGTAACGGGAGATGCACGGTATTATAATTCTCAGTTGAGTAAAATTCCGTTTAATTGCTTTTAGTTTTTTGCTAATGGCCAATAACAACCTATCTCAATCCCTTAACCTTAGGAATACCAGCAATAAATTCTTTTAAATAGAAAGGCTCAAAGTAGGCTACATCTTCAAAATCTTGCTTGTTGAACGCCTCTTCTGACAGTTGGAGCATACCACGGCTAGAGCAATGGATATCGGGGTAGATTTTTATCTCGTCCCTCTCCTTAAATATTTCTTGGCATTTGGCAGCACCATCTCCAGTAAGGATAATGTGATTATTTTTAGTCTCCTCCAAGAATGAATTCTCATCTAGAATATGCGGTTTTACTTCTGTTTTAGCTTCTAATTTGTGATTATAGAAAGCGCCATAAACTTCCATTCTTCTGGCATCAATCATGGGAATAAACAGGTCATTTTCATTAAATTGGCCTTTTAGTTCTTGGGCAGCAAATTGCGCCATAGAATCTATGGTTCCGATACCAATTATTGGCTTATCGAGGCTATAGCAAAGCCCTTTGGCAGAACTCACACCAATTCTAAGTCCGGTATAAGAACCAGGACCTTTACTCACAGCAACAGCATCTAAATCGGATAAGCTACATCCTACTTCAGCAATTACTTCCATCACAAAATTGTTAAGAACCTCAGCATGAATATTCTTTTCATTTTTTTCGCGTAAAGCCAATAATTTTCCATCGCGAGCTAAAGCCACCGAACAAACAGGGGTGGCGGTATCTATATTTAAAATCAGTGCCATAATATTATTTGAAGGCGCAAAGATAATGCTTTGTTTGAAAATGGGATGATGATAAATGTTTAAAAATCTATTTGCGCGTATTAATACAATTATCTAATCCTTTTGACGATATAAATATTTGAGTTATTTTTACCAAACTTCAGTATACCTCATCATATGGATTCAGGTATACTGAAGAAACTTACTTATATAAACAAGTTGTGGTCAATATCACTGAGAAAATGTCAATGAATATTTTAGACAACTTTGATGTGAATATAAGGAGTTATAATGAAAGATGTTTAGAAAAAATAATAAATCAGATTGTATGTTAACTGAAACCTGTATGAATAAAATTCGTGATGAAAAATAAAGGTATTTACTATAGAGATTAGCTGAATAAGCTATGAATCAGTGATTATGAAGAAATAATAGCAGAATTTGACGTTAGTAAAATAATATATAATGAAAGTGAGACAAAATATATCTGCAGAATATGCAAAAGACCTATTACTTGATAATAAGCCTTTGATTGATTTTTATATTTCAGGGATACTTGATATTGTTGATTTTGATAAAAATGACAAAATTATTCGAATAGAAAATTGCTTTGTGGAAAGTTTTAAATCTGAATCGGTTGAATTTTTGACAAAAATAGAATTTGCAAACTCTGAATTTAAAAAGTGTACTTTTTCATTTGCTTATTTCTCTGGTGGCTTGAATATTGAAAAGTGCATTTTTTATGATTACCTCGATTTTCAATGTGGCGGTCATAATAGTATTTCAAATGCATTTATGATTAAGAATTCAATATTTAATGAATTTGTTAATTTTTTAGATTGCATATATAATGGTCCCGTTGAGATTTCAGATAATGTTTTTAAAAAGGGTACTAATCTTCTTGGAAACAAATGTCAATCGTATAAAGTTAGTTTTGATGTGCTACCTTGCATTGAGAATAATAAAGGAAAAATAGATTTAAATGGAGAAGGCGGTTTAAAAATGAATTTAATTGATATGACTTGAATTGAAAGAAATACTGGCCACAACACGCTATATATTTCATGACGGTATTAGTCTTAAACATTTAAGATTATGGCAAATAAATTAGTATATTCGTAGGCAGATAAATTTTGGCTAAGAAATCCGCCACGAAAATATTTAGCCACACGGTTATCGCTTTTTAAAACAGAAAAGACATTAATAATTATTAATTGAAAAAGATGAATAAAAAGAAGAAGACAAAGGTTATAGTATTTTCAATACTTGGTATAATACTTATTGGCGCGATATATATATACTTTGCATTTGCTTGGATGTTTTTTGTAAAGCCCAAAGATGGTGGTCAAAATTACAGTCAAGAAATTCATTTTATCGCAGGAAGCAAAACTGGAGAAAATGGCTATGAAGATGGCAAAGGAAATGAAGTAAGAATGTCTAAGCCAATACGTTTGGCAACCCTAAACGACAGTACAGTTATTTTTGCAGATATTAATAATCACTCTATTCGTGCTATTTCTTCTGACGGACAAGTTTCAACTTTAGCAGGTGGTCCTGATAAGCAAGGCTATCAAAATGGATTAATAAATAACGCAAAATTTGATAACCCCCATGGATTGGCAGTTAGAGATGATGGCGTTATAGCAGTTGCTGAAGTAAAAAATAATACAATCAGATTAATTACACCGAATGTAAAAAACGGAGAAATTACATATACTGTTTCAACATTGGCAGGAATAGAAGGTGAAAGTGGATGTCTGGATGGTGACAACAAAATTGCTTTATTTGACTCCCCACATTCTATTGCTTGGGGACAAAATGGAGAATTATTTGTAGCAGATATTGGCAATTCAAGAATAAGAATGATTTTTAATGGAGAAACAACGACTGTTGCAGGAAGAGATGAAACTGGGAAAGATGATGGGGATTTACAAACCGGAACTCTTAAATACCCAATGGATATTGTTACGGATGATATAGGAAATCTTTGGATTATTGATGCCGGAACAATGACAATAAGAAAATGGAATAAAGGCAAAGGATTATCAACTCCGTTTCCAAAAGCTGAAATTGCAATGCCTCATGGTATTTCATTGATAAACAACAGTTATGTAGTAATTGCTGAGATGTACGGTCACAGAATACTATTATATGACATAAAATCAGGGCAAGTTTCAACAGTCTGCGGAACTACAGAAAAAGGAATAGGAAACGGAAAAATATCAAAACCAGCAGCAGTTTTAGTTAAGGACAATATGATATGGATTGCAGATTTAGGTAATCACAGAATTGTGAATGTTGATATTCCTAATTTAGATAAATAACAAGCGATAATAAATAGGACTCTAAGCGGTCTGCAAGACCCAGCGTGGAGTACATGTTGAACTACATCCTGATTTAGTATGCACTTAGAAAAAGGTTTGCGTAGTTTATTGGATGGTTTCTTTGCTAATCCTCTTGATTTCTTTCGGATTATTTTGTTTTAATTGAATCAATATTTGGCAAAAGTCATCTGTTTTTCTGTTTTTTGCTTAGGTATGGGCAGTCCTCACCCAGCCTCTCTATTTTGAGAGATTTTGAAGGGAATACTTATTTAAAAAGAGATAGCAGAATGGAAGGTAAATGCCCAGCAGGTGACCTTATTTGCGGTAAATGTTTCACTACCATCATCCTGCCATCTTTGCATTTTGGACATTTCCCAGAATCAAAACCAGTGAGTCTTATTAGCCTTTCCGATTTGGTCTCTTTTTCTTGTTCAAGCTCCTCAATATTAGATTTTTGCTCTGCTTCAAATTGTAAACCCATATTCCGTTTTACTATTGGATTATAGATTGTTCAAATGGCTCAAAAGCAAAGAACGTAAGGCGCACAAATTACTCCGCCAGCAACCATATCAAACCTTTGTAAAAGGCAAAGGCTTGTTAGACTTGGAAAAGTATGCACGCTTGAAAACCCTTGCGAATGCTCAATGAAGAACTCTATCGGGTATGAGGGAAAACTTCACGTACGGTTTGATGAAGGATGCACTGATAGTTTACTTATTATTATTGGAATTAACATAAACGAGTAAGCTATCAGGCTCTACTCTACCCTGCAAGCTTTTGTCCTATTAACGGCTACTGAAATTGAAAAACTCGATCATTAATGTTCGTATATAGACACAAATATGTTATATTTGTTTTCAAATAGAGAAGGTATGAGATCAAGAAAAGGAACATTACTACCTCGAGAAGTAAGAATTCTTGAGTCACTAGGTGAAAACATCAAGTTAGCCAGATTAAGAAGGAAACTAACTGCTGAACAAGTTTCTCAAAGAGCTAATATTGGCCGATCGACTTTGTGGCATATTGAAAAAGGAAGTGATCACATTAGCATTGGAATGTATCTACAGGTTTTGTCTGTTTTAGGTTTAGCAAGTGATCTGAAAAATATTGCAAAAGATGATTTACTCGGAAGAAAACTTCAAGATGCAGATTTAATAAGCCCCAAACGAGGTTCTAATAAATAAATAGTGATGAGGGAGATATTTGTATATGCGGATTACTTAGGTTTAATAGAGCCATTGTTAATGGGAACATTAAGATCTGAGATGTCACGAGGAGAAGAAGTGTTTTCGTTTGAATATAAAAAAGAATGGTTAAAAAGTGGATATGCACAAAACCTTGATCCTGATCTCAAATTGTTCACAGGGCCTCAATATATTAATGATGATAAACCTAACTTTGGTCTATTTCTAGATTCATCCCCAGATAGATGGGGCAGGATGTTAATGGAACGGAGAGAAGCCATAAGATCTCGAAAAACAAAACAAACTAAAAAAAGACTTGTTGAATCAGACTTTTTATTAGGAATAGCTGATGAAACAAGAATGGGTGCTTTAAGATTTAAATTAAACGAAGATGCAGATTTTTTATCCAATGACGAAGAAACAAAAGCACCTCCATTTACCAGTATTCGAGAGCTGGAACAAGCCAGTTTAAAGTTAGAAGATGATGATTTTTTTGCTGATAAAGATGCAGAGAAATGGTTGTCTATGTTAATAACACCTGGGTCTTCTTTAGGTGGAGCTCGTCCTAAAGCTAGTGTAATTGATGCTAATGGTGATTTGTGGATTGCTAAATTTCCGAGTAAAAATGATGAAATTAATTCAGGGGCTTGGGAATATCTTGTAAACTTAATGGCTATAGATGTTGGAATTGATATTGCTACAGCGGATGCTAAAATATATTCACAAAAACAACATACTTTTTTAACAAAGAGATTTGATAGAACTGAAAATAATGAAAGGATTCACTTTGCTTCGGCTATGTGTTTACTTGGATATAAGGATGGATATAATCATAAAGATGGAGGTAGTTATCTCGAAATTGTTGAATTGATAGAGCAGTATGGTAGTAACCCGAATGAGGATATTCGAGAGTTGTGGCGAAGAATCGTATTTTCTATAGCGATTTCAAATACAGATGACCACCTTAGAAATCATGGTTTCTTATTGATGAGTAATGGATGGAAATTATCTCCCGCATATGATTTAAATCCTGTCGAAAAAGGCGTTGGACTTAGTTTAAATATATCCGAAGATGATAATAGTCTTGATTTCGATTTATGTATGGATGTTATAGACTACTATAGATGGGAAAAAGAAGAAGCACTCAATTTCATCAAGCATACAAAAAATGTTGTAAGTCAATGGAGGACAAAAGCTATACAGTTGAATATATCCAATTCAGAGCAAATAATTATGGAATCAGCTTTTGATGTAAATAGATAAAGCCTGCAGGTAATAAATAGGACTCTAAGCGGTCAGCAAGACCCAGCGTGGAGTACATGTTGAACCTGTCTCCCAAAGCAAGCCAGGCAGGCTACATCCTGCTATAGAATGCACTTAGAAAGCGCTTAGGCATAATATGTAAACAAAAGCGACTTAGGAACTCTAGCCCTTGAAGTGAAACAATCTTTTGCTTGGCTCCATCGATATTTCATTGTATTTCAAAGACCTTTTCGATAATAAATTCACCTATGAATCCTCAGAACTCACCGGTACTTTTGAACCTGTAAACGACGAAATCTCTGGGCAAGCCACTGCTTTTGGAGTATTACCCGGACAAGGTAGGGTTATTGGCTTTAAACTAGGGTTGAGAATCTAATAAAAGATGACATTAGCTTTCAAATTATGACTGTATTCATCTGGAAAAACCTCCTCCGTTTTTTTGCTTATCCCCTATTCATTAAGTTTTTACTGCTATTTTATAAACAGCTGCTAATTTATATCCTGTTTAATTTACATACCTTAATACTATATATCTCCTATCCTTTTAATTATTTTTATACATTAGCCTGATAAACACAGGTAGGATAATTATATCTAATTTAAACCCATAATTTCGTTTAATTATGAATTTTAGTCGTTATAGAGACTCGAAAACATTTCATCTGGAAGTTTGTATGAGTAAGATTTGGTTTATTCCTTTGTTGGTTGGTATTTACCTATGAATTATGGAAAACATTAATCTATTTCAAAAATAAATTAACTTTGGATTCGCAACCCATTAGTTCAAAGATCCAATAATACAAATCAATTGCTTAGAAATATGAAAACATCGATAATATATAATCTCACTGAAAATTTTGAATCATATGCTCACAAGACTTCTGATGGTGTGGAATTTTGGATGGCAAGAGATTTACAGCATTTGTTAGCTTATACAAAGTGGGATAATTTCCAAAGTGTTATCTCAAAAGCAAAAACAGCTTGCGAACTTTCAGGAGAAGAGATACTTGATCATTTTGCTGACGTCGGGAAAACGATAAAAATGCCCAAGGGCGCAGAAAAAGAAATTCAAGACATAATGTTAACACGTTATGCCTGTTATTTAGCTGCTCAGAACGCGGATCCAAGAAAGGAGGAGATCGCTTTTGCTCAACGATATTTTGCTATACAAACGAGAAAAGCAGAACTCATAGAGAAAAAGATTCTTGATCACGAAAGAGTTCAGGCAAGAGAGAAATTAAAGTCTACGGAAAAGGAATTATCACATGTTATATTTGAACAAACGGGAGGAAATCAAAACTTTGCACTGATACGCAGTAAGGGAGATACAGCCTTGTTTAAAAAGACAACCCAGCAAATGAAAGATAAATGGGGTATTAAGAATAAGCCATTGGCAGATTTTATGCCAACAATCCTCTTAAAAGCAAAAGACTTTGCTACTGAAATAACTATTTTCAATGCTAAAGAAAATAATATGAAAACAGAAAATCAAATTTCTATAGAGCATATCACAAATAATAAATCTGTACGAAACACATTAATTTCGCGCGGTATTAAGCCTGAAAATTTAGCACCAGAAGAAGACATTAGTAAAATTGACAGGCGATTAAAAAGTGATGAAAAGAAAAGCCTGAAAAATCCCAAAAAACTAAAATAAAGTCATGTAGTTGATGAAATTATTACCCATTAACAACAGACTCAGTACACTTTTCCCACCAATCTACCCATGGAAACTGGCCCCGTAATATTAGCTTTCTCCCAATGAAAACTATATTCTAGTGGCACATCAATACAGTGATAATATCACCTGTTTTAAGCGGGATTCCCACACTGGCCTTCTTAGTTTTATGAGTGAAATTGCCGCGCCTAGTCCTGTTTGTATTCTTTTTTAAGCTGATTTATTAATATATATTTATTTATATCCTGTTTAATTTACAAACCTAAATACTATATATCTACTATCCTTTTAATTATTTTCATACATTAGCCTGATAAACATGGAATAGGCTTAATGATTTAGAGTTTTAGGCCTAAAAACAAAATATTTTATGTTATAGTTTGTTCCCACCTGTTGAAAAATAAAGTTTCAACATAAAATATAGGGATTACTCATCAATAAAAACTGAGATATGGAAGTATTAATAATTATTATTATCAGTACTTTTCTAATAGTTACTTTGATTCAAAAATCGAAGCTTAAAAAAGACTTCAAGACAAAAAACAAAGAGTTAAAATCACTCATCAAAGAAAGCAAAAAGTACAAGGAAGATACAGAGTATTTAAGAAAATATGAGGCAATTAGGGATATTGAAGATGAGCTTAGAAGAATCTCAATACAAATACAAGAGAAGAAAGAAATTGTAAATAAGGAAATTGAGAAATTACAAAACAGAGCAGAAGAGGAAGTTAATTCTCTAAAAAAAGACGCTAGGTTTGCAGCAAAAGAGATTAGAGAAAAAGCAGAATTTGTGTTAGAAAAAGCTCATAACTTAGCAAAGAAAATTGAGGATGATGCATATAAAAAGGCTGAGGAAACTGCTGGTGAAGCTTGGATAGCAAAACAAAATGCTGAGCAGTATTCACAAACAGTAAAAGCAATGAAAAATATAATTAAAGGCTATGGAGATGAGTACTTAATTCCTAATAGAAGCTTACTCGATGATTTGGCTGAAGAGTATAACCATAAAGAAGCAGGACAGGAATTAGTTCAATTAAGAGCATTGATAAAATCAATGATAAAGAATAGAGAAGTTGGAGATTGTGATTATGTAGAAACTCACAGAAAAGAAACTGCAATCGAATTTGTTGTGGATGCATTCAATGGAAAAGTCGATACAATAATGTCAAAAGTAAAACACGACAATTTCGGTAAGTTAGAACAAGAGTTGAATGATGCATACAGAATAGTTAATCATAATGGCAAACCATTTAGAAGAGCCAGAGTTAATGAAAGATATTTTAATGTTGTAATGCAACAATTAAAGCTTGCTGTTACTGTTCATGAGCTTAAGAAACAAGATCAAGAAGAACAAAAAGCTATTCGAGAGGCAATGCGTGAAGAAGAAAAGGTTAGAAGGGAAGTTGAAAGAGCCCTTAAAGCATCGGAAAAAGAGGAAAAACTATTGGCAAAGGCTATGAAGGAAGCAGAAGCGAAATTATCTCAAGCAGCTTCTGAAGAAAGAGCCAAGTTCGAGGAAGAATTAGCACAGATAAAACTAAAATTATTAGATGCAGAAGAAAGAGGTCAAAGAGCTTTGTCTATGGCTCAACAAACTAAGCGAGGCCACGTCTATATTATTTCAAATATAGGTTCATTTGGAGAAGAGATTGTGAAAATTGGTCTTACAAGAAGGTTAGAGCCAATGGATAGGGTTAAAGAACTCGGAGATGCTTCAGTTCCATTCTCATTTGATGTTCATGCAATGATACATTCAGAAGATGCCCCTAAATTAGAAAAAGAACTACATAACGTATTTGAGAACGATAGAGTTAATAAAGTAAATTATAGAAAAGAGTTTTTCACAGTTCCTATAACAACAATTAAAGAGCAAATTGATAATCTTAAGTTAGAAACACATTGGACAATGAAAGCAGAAGCGAAAGAGTATCGTGAAAGTATTGAACTCAAACACAGAAAACAAGAGGAAGTAGGAGTTAACTAGCAAATCTCAGCAATGTTGGATTATAAATTATACTTGTTTATTGTTAGTTCAATAGAGAAATTAATCTGATTTACGCTCATCAACAAAACATAAAAACAACATTAAAATGACAATGCTGCAAGAAAAATTAAATATACTATACACTGACTATTTGAAAGTAATATTTGCAGATACTGATATACATAAACAGATTCTTGATTTTAAATTATCTTCTCCAATATTTTTAAATTGTGCTGCTGATTTTGGAGAATATTTAGACTCAGAAATTAAAATATTATATATTGGCCAAGAGACAAATTATTGGTTTAACCAACAGGAAAGAAAAAACGCAAAACTATATAATTCAATTGATGATATTGATAAGTATTTAAATGCATTATTGGAGTTATATAAAGACTTTAATATTGGACAAAATTATAAAACTGATATTTTTTTGTTTATGAATATTCTTGTCAATAAGTTCAGATCCCGAAATAAAAAAACAGGATTATTATGGACTAATCTTCTACGACATGATGCTTTCGGAAACGGAAAGGTTTTAGAAGATGTGGAACAAAAAATCACTTATAATAAAAATCACATATTAAGGAAAGAACTTGAAATATTAAAACCAGATGCAATTATTTTTGTAACTGGGCCCAACTATGACTATATAATTGAAAATAGTTTTAAAGGACTCGAAAAGTTAAAAGTTTACAATAAATCAGAGAGGGAAATTTGTATATTGAAACATGCTGATCTTCCAGTTAAATCTATTAGAGTTTATCACCCCAACGCGCATAAATTTCAAGGTGCTGATTATCGTTGGAGTTTAGCCAACAAAATCGACGAATTAATCGATGTAATATAATTTAGAAAAATTACAAATACCCAAAAATAGAAGAAGCAAAAAACTATTCTCTCAAAAAGCAATCACTATTACCATATATTTGAGAACCGGTATTGGCTGACTACATAGTTTTTTTACCAAGCAACCTATAACCAAAAGAACAACAAGGCAAAATAAAGCTCCCAGTTTCACTAAACCCAGAAATTAAAATTTTATTAGCTTTTTAATCCCACTACGATTAGCAACATTTTATTATCATTGCAAGGTCCTGAAAATCCATAGCATGAAAAAGAATAAAACAAAACTAATTCTCAGAATCTTATTACTCACTGGAACTGCAATTTCCTTGTTTTATGTGCCTTGGGTTTTGGTCTGGGCTTGGATATTACCGCTGCCTGATACCATTCAAGAACAAATAGATGAAGCCTTAGGTCATGGTTTCGATGGAATGATCGTATATGTGGATGAAGCTGGAAAACCTCCTGCTTTCTATGCCGGAGGATGGAATAACAAAAATGAGAAAACTCCTGCCGACCCCAATTCCCTATTCAAAATTGCAAGCATTAGTAAGTTATATACTGCGGTATCCGTTGCTAAATTGGTAAACGACCAGCGTTTGTCTTTAGATAAAACCCTTGCCGAGTATTATCCAGATCTCGCAGGGAGAATTGAAAATGCCGAAAGCATAACCCTGGAAATGATGGTTCAGCATAAGAGCGGCATCCCTAATTTTAGCGACAATCCAGATTTTTGGAGAGACCGATCAAAACCTGGTATAGATGCGCTTGACTATGCTTTGGATTTACCAGCTAAGTTTGAACCTGGTGAAGGCTATGCTTATTCTAATACCAATTATTTGTTGCTCAGGAGGCTTATGGATAAAGTCTTAGGATATGACCACAATTTATTCATCAAAGAGGAAATTTTGAATCCACTAGGATTGGTAAACACTTTTAGTTCACTTCATGAAGTAAATCTCGACGATATTATGAGTGGATACTATGTGGGAATTGAAGAAGATTTTAAAACAGAAGAAGTAGGAATGATAGCCACTGCAGAGGATGTGGGGATTTTCTTAAGAGCATTAAACGATGGTTCTGTGTTTCAAGAAGGAGAACAGGAAATTTATTCTTCCATCTATGTGTATGAGCATACTGGCTTGGTTCCGGGTTATATGAGCATAGCAAAATACCATAAAGACATGGATGCCATTGTGGTTCAGTTTGTAAATACCACCGATTTTGAAGGCTACGAATGGAACCTATTGGAGATTTCATATGGTCGTATTGTGAAAATCCTGAAGAATAAATAGTCTCTGTAAGAAAACTCCGATAACTGCGTTATGCTTTTTCTGAAAACAGTCTAATACAAACACAACAGATGCTCCGCAAAATTTATAAAGACTTCAGTAGGAATGTCTAAACCGCCTTATATCAAAGCCCGGAGTTTTAATGTTCTTTAGTTAGCAATCAATGTGTTTCCTTTATTATTCTCATATTCAGCTTATAAACAAAAGTTTGAAACAACGGAAATGCTGAAAGGTAACAAACAAGCAAAGGACTAATCGACCTTTCTACTGCTCATTTTTCACAGTGTAGTGAATGGAAGGTGGATCCAAATCATGCATGAATATGCTTGATTCCGCCTGGAATGGAATGGTATTATTCGACCAAAGGAAGAATGATAACACCTTGAAAAATGTGCCCTTTCTTTTGGTTCTTTTCTTTTGGCAAGCAAAGAAAAGAATAAATAAATTCAAACAGATTCTATTTATTGCTTGTCCCCATAAAAAATAATATGATCCGAAATATATTATGCTTTCTCAAATGATATCGATGATAAAAATAAATGAGCCTTAAACTAATAGCTAAATTATATCTTAGTTATTTTAGTATCGGCATTAACCATTGTGAATATGTTTATTGTTACTTAATATCCCTAAATTAACAAAAATACACTATTATCAGAAAGTCCATCCCTCCCAGAAAAATACATTGATCCATCATTGTTTCTAACCCATGTTAATTTGTGATAATCCGCGGACAAAAAGAAGTGTGGGTCTGCCATGTCCTTTTCCTCCTATCATTTTATAAGAATGTCTTAGATATGTCATGCAATTGTCGTGCTTTTGGACTAGGAAAGTTACCTCATTCCTCCTGAAATTTGCAATAAAAAGGAAAATCATGAAAACTAAACTTCTTATTATATTAATAAGCATCCTCAGTTTTAATGGGGAGGCGAACAACGAAACGCTCAAAGGATATTGGACAGGTTCTATAAAGCTTCATGGCAAAATGGTTGATTTGACTGTAGTTATAAATTCAGAGAATAACACCTTTTCAAGTAAAGATTTAATGCTTGTAGAACAGCCTCTTTCTAACTTAGAAATTAAAAACGACTCTGTTTATTTCTCACTCATTCTTGATGTTGAACTGTTTTTTAAAGGTGCTCTAAGTCCTAAAGGTATTAGAGGGACAATAAACATGGTAAATGGTCCTCCTCAAATGAAAATGGAGTTTAAATTGATCAAACAAGATATAATTCCTTACAAACCTTATGACGTTGAGAACATATCAATAGTAAGTGATCGGGTAGTATTATCTGCGTCCTATTTTAAGCAAAAGGGCAAAAGAAAATATCCGGCAATAGTTTTATTGCAGGGTTCTTCAACCAATTTAAAAAGTGATTATATATTTGATGCTGATTTTTTTGCCAAACGAGGGTTCGAGGTTCTTATTTTTGATAAACGAGGAAATGGGGAATCAACGGGTGAGTATTTACCATCAACTTATAACGATTTAATAAATGATGCCATTGCTTGTTTGAAATACATGAAGACTCAAAAAAGTGTGGATACAAATAAAATTGGATTGTGGGGATACAGCCAAGGGGCTAGTTTGCTTCCGAAAATTATCAGCAAAACAGATATCCCTGCTTTTTTGATAGCTAAATCTCCAGAGGTTATTAGCGTGACAGAAGCTGCTGCTTTTTCCGATAGTCTTAGAGTAATACAATTTGGATACTCGAAAACAGAAGGACATATTGTGGCTGAAAGTCATAGAGAAATCGAAAGAATGATTTTGAACAATACCAATCATCAGGATCTCCAAGTATATATTCATCAAAATGCTAGGGAATTCCCATTTATGAATCAAACAGGATTATATGGAAGTTTAGATATAGATAAATCGGAATATAAAGGCTTTTATTGGAGTGGTAGAACTGAAATATTTTTAAACTATTGGCAGAATGTGAGCATTCCAACCATAGTTTTATTTGGGGAGCGTGATGCATTAATCAATACAAAGAAAAACGAACAAATCCTCAGAAGTTTTAATAATGAGTTCCTCGAAATACATGTCTTTGGTAAGGCAAATCATCATTTAAAGAATACCTATAATCCGGCTATTGACAAGGAATTCGATTTCCCAAGATTGGTTGAAAAGTATTCTAAGGTTATAGATTTATGGATAGAGGAAAAAATACAATAGATATGAAACTAACATCATAATTTGTTCAATAAATTAATGTAAAACCAATGCTGACCAATACAATTTCCATTTAAAAAAGAATCTTTAAATGATTTTATTCAGTTTTTTTATAGCGTCTACGTTTTATGTGTTTCCTTTATTATTCTCATATTCAGCTTATAAACAAAAGTTTGAAACAACGGAAATGCTGAAAGGTAACAAACAAGCAAAGGACTAATCGACCTTTCTACTGCTCATTTTTCACAGTGTAGTGAATGGAAGGTGGATCCAAATCATGCATGAATATGCTTGATTCCGCCTGGAATGGAATGGTATTATTCGACCAAAGGAAGAATGATAACACCTTGAAAAATGTGCCCTTTCTTTTGGTTCTTTTCTTTTGGCAAGCAAAGAAAAGAATAAATAAATTCAAACAGATTCTATTTATTGCTTGTCCCCATAAAAAATAATATGATCTCTTTAATGGGTACCAAGTAAGAGAAAAAGAAACGATTTATATCAATCAATACGATTTTTAATTGATATTAAACCACCTATTTAATTATAGAACTGAGATTAATAGCCTTAAGAAATCCATCTTTTCGTCTGCGGCTCACATCTAGTTCCTTGCCGTTTTCGAGGATGGCTGTTCCGCCTTCGCCTTTAATATATTTCTTCACATAGCTCAGTTTGATAAGGTAAGACTGATGTATGCGGAAAAACCCTTGCGGACTTAGAATTTCATCGTATTCCTTAAGGCTGCGGCTCACCAATATTTTTTGTCCATCAGACAAATGAAAAATGGTATAATTGCTATCTGCTTGGCAATAGATAATATCGTTTACCTTAACCAATTCTAGTCCATTGGAGCTTGGTAAAGCTATCTTCTCAATTTGCTGACGGTTACTGAGCAAGACATTCAACTTGCCCTCCATGCTTTGTAGTTTGTTCTCTTTTTTAGATTTCTCTATGGCACGAACAAGCAAGTCTGGCTCAACAGGTTTTAAAAGATAGTCTATGGCAGAAAATTTAAAGGCATCAATGGCATATTTATCGTAGGCAGAAACAAAGATAATCTTGAAATGTAGGTTGGGGAGGAGCTCTAAAATATCAAATCCGCTGCCATCGGGTAAATGAACATCCAGGAAAAGCAAATCGGGTTGTAATTCCTTTATTTTTTTAAGCGCTTCCACAACGCTGGCCGCATCGCCAACAATTTCTATATCCGAAGCATATTTTTCTATGGATTTTATAAGTGTACTTCTGCTTTTATTTTCGTCGTCAACAACTAGTGCTTTCATAATATTAGTCTTTTTCAATAGGGATAATGAGTTCTACTCTAGTTCCTTGTCCAACTCCATCTTCACCTTTTAAATCTATTATTTTCTCCTCAAAATTCACTTGATTGATTTCAGATATCACTTCCATCCTCTCTTTGGTGACTTGCATTCCCAGAGACTTATAAGGCTTTATTTCTCTTGATTTTAACTCCATGGCCTTTTCCCTTCCAATTCCATTATCTTCAATGGTACATTTTATGGATTGAGCATTAAGCATTTCAAATTTGAGCATCAACTTTCCATCCTTTTCGTTGTTTTTCACCAATCCATGAATAATGGCATTTTCAATATAGGGTTGGATGAGCATGGGTGGGATATAGGTGTTTTCAATATCAATATCCTCCTCAATGTCTATATTGGATGTAAATAAACCTTCAAATCTGAGTTCCTCGAGTTCTAGATATATCATTAAATTGGCCAGGTCTTGGTCTAAGCTAACAAAGGCATGACGAGAATTTTCGAGGATGCTGCGCATGAGTTTAGCAAACTTCGAAAGGTAAATTTCCGCATGATATTGATCGTTGGAGGTAATATAGCTTTGTATAGAATTTAAGGAATTAAAGATAAAATGAGGATTCATTTGAGAGCGTAATAGTCTCCCTTCTAACTCCTTACTGTTTTGTTCTAATTTTGACTTAATGAGTTGGTGCTTTTGTCTAATTTTAAGTAAGAAAATAGAAATGACCAATAAGATAATCACCGCTCCAGTAAATAGAATTCCGTAAGTTAAAGCACGGTTTTTTTGCTGATTGATTTCCAATTGATTTTCGGCCAATTGAGCATTTTGCCTTTGGATTTTAGCTTCTTTTTCTGCGGTTTTATATTTAGTTTCCAGTTCGCTGATTTGCTTAAATTTCACGGTACTGAAAACAGAATCTTTTAAATCCATAAAATTCAGCAATTGTTCATTGGCTTGTTTGAAATTACCTTTTTGTTGGAGTATGATGGCTTTGCTCAGCTCCACATCTACTACTTGTTGGGAGTTTTCTATTTTACTGTAAATAATAGAAGCCGAATCGATTAAAACCAGCGCCTTAGAGAATTGTTTGAGCTTGGCCAATGACAATGATTTATCATGATAAATATTGGCTTTGGTATTGATATTATTATCACGTTGATTAGAAATTAGAGCTTGATCGTAAAACGAAATAGATTCCTGATACTGATCTTTGGAGAAGCTGACACGGCCCAAATTATGATAAACAGTACTCAATAATCCTTGGTCATCAGTTTGTATACAAACATCTTTTGCCATTTTTAAATATTTCATGGAGGAGTCTAGCTGATGAATAGAGTTGTAACTGATTCCAATATTCACATAATTGGTGGCCAGGTTTCTTAAAATTCCTTTCGATTTTAAAAAGTAGAGACTTTCCTTGTAAATGGAGATGGCCTCATCAAATTTATCCCATTCAAAATACAAGTTAGCCAGATTGCTTTTAATCAAGGTTAAACCATATTTATAGTCAATGGAATCGGCTATACGAATGGCTTCGAGATAGCATTTAATGGAGTTTTGATGGTCCCCAATAAAGATATAAGCGTTGGCTTTATTATTAAGCAAGATGATTTTGTTTTTGGGATATTTTGATATTCCCGAATGCTCTGCCATTTGATAGTAATAAAGGCTGGAATCAATATTTCCTAAGCTGAAATAGTTAATTCCAATATCTTTTATGGCAATAAATTTTGAATTGGGGCTCATCTCATACTTCTCAATCATCTCCTTTAACACATCTATCGACTGGAGGTGATTTCCTTGTAATGATAGGATATTCGCTTTCCTACTGTGGTAAATTCTTTCTAAATCAACATCCTCCGATCGTTGTGCAAATTCTCTACATTTTTCATTATTGTAAATTGCCGAGTCAAGGGAGTAAAACTTGATAAAAATCCCAGCTTTATTACTATAAGTACGGGCAATGGCATTGCTTTGATCTTCTTCAGATAAATACATCAAAGCCGAATCATAATAGGGTAGTGCTTCTTGGTAAGAGGAGGCCAAATGAAAAGATGCTCCTATACTTTTATAGGCAGCCCCCATTAAATTTGATTGATGCTCAATTTTGGCATATTTCAAAGCCAATTTAGCATATTTCCTAATGCTATCTGGAGCTTGTTCTTCTTTAGATATTTGATGATAAAGCCCTGGCTTTTCCGTCTGGCTTGAAGTGCTAATCAATTTAAAAACACTATCCTTTTTGGGTTCAAAAGAAAACGATTCCTGTTGAAAGGTGAACAAGAAACAGAATATGAAAAATAGGGATATATGAAATCTCATAGGGCAAATCTAATTATTTTTCTAGTCTTATATAGCCTTTTCACTGATAGTTCTCCCATGAAACACCATTGATTTTATCATTTTATAACCAATTACAATCTAAACCAAACCACATACACTAAAATATGTGCCACTTACTAATTTAGATGTTTTTTTGTGGATGAAGCTGACATAAAGAACATCCTAAAACGATTAATAGATGCTCATATTCAATAGCCTACCGAATAATCATTGCAAACCACCGAATACTTTTTATGACTTTTAATACCTTTCGTGGAGACTTATTTTTGGCCTCAAGAAACCTTAAAATTGAAATAATGAAACTAAAATTACTATTTCTAATCTTAATACTATTCGCAGCCATCTCTTCTTTTTCCCAAATAGATGAACAGGGATTAGATGGAACAAAACAATTTGGAAATGCGGTAGCTACAGATGGCGATTGGGCTGTTGTTGGTAATATGTGGCAAACTGGTCAGAGAATGGGACACGATTATCCCAATGCTGGAATGATTTCTATCTATAAAATCTTGCCTAATGGTAATTGGGAGCTTCTTCATAATATTGATGAACCTAGCTATTTTGCATATGATAATAACCCTGCCTCACCTATTGGATTGTATTTTGGTTGCTCTGTAGATATTAGTGGAAATAATATAATAGTAGGAGCTTACGCTTATGATTCGGATATGGAAGGTGATATTGGACCTGATGGGATGGCTTTTATTTACAGCTATGATGCTGGTTCAAATATTTTCGTAAAAACAGCAACTCTTGCTCCTGAAGTTGCAGTGGAAAATGAATTTGGATGGTCGGTAGCCATTTCTGATACTTGGGCAGTTGTAGGAGATCCAACTGATAGGCATGCATTACCAGCCGGGGGAGATGATAGAGAGAATATAGGAAGTGCGCACATCTATAAATTAGAAGCAGGAAATTGGAACTACCATAAAAAACTAACAGCTTCAAATGGTTGGGGAGCCGAAGGTGGCGGTGCTGTGGGAACAGGTGATAATTTTGGTTATTCGGTAGATGTTGATGGCGATAAAATTATTGTTGGTGCACCAAATAAAGGAATAGAAAATAATCATCCGGTAGGAGCTGCATATATTTACGAATGGCAAGGCGGCAATAATTGGAATGAAACTTTTTTACAAGCCATGATTAAAGTTGATTATTCTTATTTTGGAAAGAAAGTTGCCATAAATAGCGATTATGGATTAGTAGGTGCTCCAGATCAGAATACAAACGGTACTGCACATTTATTTGCAAAGAATGCAGGAAATTGGGGTGTAGGATTTCAAGTTTCGGCAAGCGATGCTACCAATGGTAATCGATTTGGGTCCAACATTTCTTTAAATGAAGATTTGTTAGTGATTGGTTCTTATGGTTTTAATAGCTCAAGTGGAAAAGTATATTTATACGAATATAAAAATGCATACGCTGAAACTACTCTCCAGTCCTCTAATATTGCCATAGGTGATGAATATGGTATAGCCTGTGATATTTCTTCCGATCATTTAATTATTGGAGCGCATAAAACCGAAAGAAATGCTAATATTCCTGGTAAGGAAGGAACAGCATATATGTATTCATTGGCACAAGCTTTTGGCGGTGATTGGACTGGTGCTGTAAGTACAGATTGGGGTGACCCTAATAATTGGGCTGATATCAATGTTCCAAATGGAGCAACAGATGTTGTGATAAATGCTTTAGCAGCAAATCAGCCATTAATAGATAATATGCAAGCTAATTGTAAAAACCTTAGTGTTGAAGCAGGTGCCACAATTAGTATTAGTGCCGATGCAGTTTTAAATGTGAATGGGAATTTGAATAATGCTGGTCAGATTGTTAATGTTGCAAAATCGAATAGAGTAGATCCTAGTGTTATTGTATTAGGAGAGACTGTGTTTAATGGGGCTGGGCGACAAGATGTTCCATCGGGAATTTATCAAGCTTTCACATTTCAAGCTCAAGAAGATTCTTATTTAACTGGAAATGTAACTTTTAATGGAAATTATGATCACGATACTTTTGATGATTTAGAGGTGGGGGCAAATACACTTACTCTTGGCGGATTACTTTTTGGCCACGATAATCATCTCGAATTTACAGCTCAATCAAGTCTAATTATTATCAATGATAGAGTGATAGATTTATACCTAAGTTCTGGTATTAATAATCTCTACGATTTAACCATTAATGTTCCTGGGAATCATCATGTGGCTTTTGCAGGTTCAATAGAAGTTCATAACCAATTAAACCTATTAGATGGGAACTTATATCTTGGTTTTAATCATTTATCAGGAATATTGGAATTACACAATCCTATTCATATTGTAGATGGTCAATTATTGCCACATAAACTAGATGGGGATAGTGAATTATATATCTATAATGCCAATAAGAGCAAAGATGTTTTTCATATTCCATCAAGCCTTTCAACCTTAGATATGTTGTATATTGACAGAACTAACGCTACAGTATTAGATGGTGATTTACATATTGAATCCATATTTTTTCTAGCTAGTGATGGTTTTAGTCCTAATGGTCATCAGATTACTTATGGTGAAGATGGTGAATTGTGGATTTATAATGATGCAGAAATAACTGCAGATATGGTTTCTGGACCAAATGGAATTGAAAATGTTATTATAAATTCTGGTAGCCCTACTCTTGATTTTGATGGAGAAATTCAAGGAGATTTTCAGATTGCTGCTAATGCAGGACAAGTAGATATTGCTGCCGGTAGATGCATCACTGTTAATGGTACCACCAGCATTGGAGCCAATCTGATATTACGCTCGGATGCAACAGGATCGGCTTGTTTTATTGATAATGGACCTGTGAATTATAGCTCTAAAGCTGATGCCAATATCATTGTTGAAGCCTATATTCCTTCAAAAGAAGAATGGCATTATATAGCCAGCCCAGTTGAAAACGCCACCGCGGAGTTTTTTGCTGGCGCCTTCCTAAACGCCTATAATCCCGATGATGAATTATGGGTGCCATTTACCAGCTTAAGCCAGAACCTAAATACCATGCAAGGCTATTCTTCTAAACTTCCCGCAGCTTTTAGCGGACAGAAAATAGAGTTTACTGGGGAGTTAAATACTGCTCAATCATCTGCTCTTAATATTTCATTGAGCGATGGTGGAGATGCTTATAATTTAGTTGGAAATCCATTTCCTTCTCCTATAGATTGGGACGATGCCAACTGGACTAAAACCAATCTGGCCAATGCCATCTATATCTGGAATCCTCAAACGGGAAGCTATACCAGTTATGTAAATGGAGCGGGAGTGAATGGCGGAACTCAATATATTCCTTCCATGCAAGGTTTTTTTGTGGAAGCCACAGGAATAAATCCATCTCTTCAGATTGATAATAATGATGTGAGAAAAGTGAATGAGGCTGTTTTTCTTAAATCGGAGGATGATATTGAAAACCAAATGCGCATTCATTTGTTTAGTGGAAATGAAAGCGATGAAGCCATCATTAGATTTATGGAAGGAGCCAGTGAACATTTTGATGATTCCTTTGATGCCCGGAAATTATTTGGAAGAAATAGCTTGGCTCAAGTGTTTGTAAAGAGCCAAAGTGATGAGGATCTTGCTATTCAAACGCTAAACACCATTAAGGAAACAGACTTAGTGTTCTTAGGATTAAAAATAGAGGAGGCTGGAGAATATGAATTGTTTTTCGATTTGCAGAGTAGTTTTAGCGAATTTGTAAGCATCACTTTAGAAGATAAAACCACCAATGATTTTACTAGCCTAGGAAACGAAACTACCTATTCCTTTTATCATGATCCAGTACTAATGAACGATAGGTTTGTACTGCACTTTAAAGATGTTACAGGTTTAGAGGAGGCAATGGATGAAAACATGAGTATTTATCATTCCCAAAATCAGATTTATATTGATAACACATCAGAGGAGCACTTCCAAAGCATTCTTATCTATAGTATGGCTGGACAAGTGATTATGAGTCAGAATTTGAGTCAAGAAAGTGTACAAAGCATTTCATCGGCTTCTTTAAGCAAGGGTACATATTTGGTTCATTTGGTTTCCCAAGAAAAATCAATAAGAAGAAAAATCATTATTCAATAGTAGAAAAAAACAATATTATGATACGCAAAATTCAATTAGTTATCTTCTTTGTTTTCCTAGGTTTAGGATTAATGGCCGATCCACCAGATCCCAATGGTTCAGGAAGTGGAGGAGGAGGTCCTTTACCCGGAGGAGGTGCTCCAATTGGCGGTGGTACTTTAATTTTTATGGCCATGGCAGCGGCCTATGGTGCCAGAAAAACTTATCAGCTTAAAACCTGAGTTTGACATTAGAATTATGGATGGAATTATCGGTAAAACAAATCTGCTTAGCTAAATGCGAAAGCTATAATATATTTACATGGTATGGCCCCCCATACATTTTGATTTGCACATAGCATTGGATTTGATAATCCTTTTTATTCATAAATGAGATAAATAATCAGGTTTTAAGCTCAATTTTAGTTTTTATATAGTCCTCTTCGGAGGGCTTTTTTTGTAAACTTATGTTTAGTTCATTATTTTGATCTCTCTTTACTTGTCCATTAAACTCTTTTAATTTGATGATTTTAAAAGAATGAAGCATTCTCATTATGAGATAAGTTGGATCTATTTCATGCCATTTTATGCCGCCAAAATTTGGCCTACCACTGAATCTGTGATGGTTATTGTGATAAGATTCTCCCATCATGAGAAGATCTAGAGGGAGGAGGTTTTTTGAGGTATCATTCACCTTAAAATTCACATAACCATAAATATGAGCAAACCAGTTGATGATAGCACCATGAATGGGTGCCATGAGAAAGGCGAGTGGAAGGAGTAGCCATTGCCACCAAGCAGTAGTAAATGCCAAGAAATATAAGAAATATAGAGCACCCCAAAAAATACGAGAAAGCATAGAACTGGCAAAGTGATCAAAGGATTTCCATTGTGGAACATTCACCATAAATTGGTCTTCCACATATACCTCTTTCCTGTTGATGTCTTGATAATTGTCTTTGGTACGCAACATCATTTTAAAAAGGCTTTTATCGTATTTAGGCGAATGTGGATCTTTTTCAGTGTCGGCATAAGCATGATGCTGACGGTGCATAATTCCATATCCATATGCACTCAAATAACTGGAGCCCTGAAATATCCAAGTCAAAACAAAACTCACTTTCTCTGCCCTCCTCGACATGGTAAAAGTTTGGTGCGCAGCATAGCGATGCAGAAAAAAGGTTTGGAAAAACAATCCTCCATACCACAATACAATGAAGAATAATAGAATAGCCATTTGAAAAAGATTAATGTTTACATGCAAAGATGTGAGGATTAATCATCAATTACAATGAACCTAGGTTCAGGAATTGCTTTGTTTTTTACCTGAATTCTAAAGCGATTTCTTCCGAATTCGACTCAAGGCCTGAGGAGTGATACCAATATAGGATGCAATATATTTTAAAGGAATGCT
>JADGDY010000226.1 GCA_016744655.1 Bacteroidales bacterium
ATTAGAATCTAATATGATGACTATCCATGTATATCCAAACCCAAGTAGTGGAGAATTCAGTCTTGAATTAACTGGTGCAAGTCAAGAGGTGGAAATCTCGGTAATTGACTTCGCAGGAAGACTAGTACTGGAAGATAAAATACTTGAAGTTACAGCGGATAAGATGGAGAGACAATTCGACTTTAGTAGCTACGAAAGAGGTGTATACTACTTGAGAATTACTCATGGTAGTAAAGTTTCTTACAAAAAGGTTGTTATTCAATAGGTTTAAACTTATCTTATATAAAGGGTTGTGGAAAATCTCACAACCCTTTTTTTATGTTATTCAATTTGACTCGATACACTTCTCACTACTAATTTTAAAAGTACTGATTTTCGATAATACCTGTAAAGCACACATTAACCACAGTTTATACATGTACAACCGTTTACAATCATTTAATATCCGAATACAAATGACTATTAACCGATTCTGGGGGAGGGCTCGATATAATTTTGCCTCATCAACGAATCGATAACCGGGTATTCCGGAATTAAAAACTTAAAAAAGGCATCATGAAAAATTTAAGAAATCAAGTACAATTAGTAGGTAGATTAGGCGCAAACCCAGAAATTTCTGAGTTCTCTTCAGGAAGTAAAAAAGCATTTATGAGTATAGCCACCAGCGAAACCTATAAAAATAGAAGTGGAGAAAAAATAACAGATACCCAATGGCATCATGTGGTGGCATGGAATGGAACAGCAAGCTACGCAAATAGCTATTTAAATAAGGGAACCGAAGTGATGGTGCAAGGTAAACTGGTGAACAGAAGCTATGAAGACAAAACGGGTACCACCAGATATGTTACTGAAATAGTTGCCGACCAAGTAATGATTATTAGTAAGAAAGAACAAAAACCAGAATAGGTTTTCTCTACAATATAATGATTTTAGAAGGCCTCTCTTTGGGGTCTTTTTCTTTTGGCATTCTATTTAACAGGAGTTTATCTATAAATGACAGTTCATATTTCAAGATACTTTGTGCTTTTCGTATTGCTTTTTTATCACTATTGGCATTACAGTTCTAGAAATCAGGTTTCCTTTTCTATTTTTTAATTTGCACCCCGAAAGATAATGCCATCCTCCACTTTTTATGGGATATTATAGAATCTTACGCCATGGTTTAGTGTTTTTAATGTGGTTTTTAGGTTTTTGTATGGGTTAGATTATTCATTTTTTTAGGTATTGATTGTTATTCTTTATCATTTATTTTCCGACAAGATAGTAAATATTCTATCTGATATTAATTCATGATATAATTCATTCACATGAATGCCATTCTCTCTAAATAACTCCTTGTTATTATACTCTGTATCAATCCCATTTATATAACTGACATTTGGAAATGCACTTTTTGTTTCTCGATTCAAAACCATACAGAATTTTGGTTCTAAAATTGTCTTTCTTCTATTGTTAGGTCCTAATAAAACTAGTTTTATTTTATTTTCGAGACAATAAGTTTCTATAGCTCTAATAAGCTCAATGTATTTTTTAGTAGCAAATGATTTATTACCAATTATCTTTCCCATGAAATAATTTAGATCAACAAGGAATTTATGTGAGAATGATTTATTAGGGATGGTATTCAAATTATACATCAGGCCCAAACTTAAAAAATCATATTTTTCAGGATTAACCCAATTAAATACGGGCAGGTTTAAGGAATATTTTTTCGTTCCAGTATTGTTTATGTATTTATAATAAAGCTTAGCTAAGCGAAAAAAAGGTTCTGGTCTTATGCTAAAAACTAAGAAATCAAATTGTTTCTTGGAATTAATCTTTTTTATTTTCTCTAAAACGCTATTGAAATTCTCGTACCTTATAATATCTACTTGGAGCTTGGAGTCAGATTCATCTTCGATTAATTGTTTTGTTTTTGATAAAAAAATATCTTCATATAAAATATCATGCTGAACTGGAAAGCAACCACCTACAAAAGCTAGTTTGATTACCGAAGAATTTTGCGTGCTTTTATACCTCTTTGCACACAAATATTCTTGTATTGAAATAATTCTATCTTTAGTTTTTGACAATCCTTTTCCTGTATTAAACTCCTCATATTCTGATATCAAAGAATCTAAATAGTCATTCGTAGGATATGTTTTGTGTCTGTTTTTTAATTGATTAGTAAAAGAAGTATTTGTTGTTGGTTTTATTAAACATTGTTCAGTTTGTGTATTGGTTAATGTTATTTGACCGAAATTATTCCCACATATAACGCTTAAATGCTGAATCATGGAGTTAAAAAAAGACTTATTATTAGTAAAAAGATAGGGTGAGTTTATAAAACAGATATTTTTATCTTTTGTATTTTGTATGATGTAGTTTATCCATTTCCAATATTCATAACTATCTTGGTGAAAGAAAGGTAAAATATTTAGACTTTGATTATAATCGCAGTGCCCAAAAGCAATGTGCTGGACCTCTCTAATTTCTGTAATTTCATTAAGGTTATTTAACCCTTTCTTTGTTTCTATTATTGGAATAAGTTCCTCGTATGAAATGTTATTATCTACAAGTTTTTCAATGATATTAATTGTTTCAGTAGAACTTTCAATCTTTGGTAAAAAAATAGAATGAATATTGGTATTCTTTAGATTATAAATATCATTTTGAAGTTCAACTTTATTGGTTGCATTTATTCTAACACCAACCTTAGTATTCCTTGGAAATTTCTTAATTATAGAGGAGAAATAATTTCGGTGTTCTTCCTTTAAAAGTTTTGTTTTTGCTGAATCAAAACCATTTTGCACACCATCTTCAAAATCAAAGCATAAAGTTATTCTTTCATCATTGTAATTTCTAATATGTTTGATTTCTGTTTGTTGATCGTATTTTAAAAATTGGTAAATTTTCATGTTTTGGATTAGATAAGTAAGAGTATTTATAGGATAAATCATTTTTGTTTGGTTTCAGTTTCCTTCATGATTATTTCTATCCTTAAAACAACCAATGCTCATCAATCAACTTTAATCGATTTCGGAGTAATTCATTATTCTCCTTTTCATCTTTTACTAATTGATTTACTTTCTTTGGATAGGTAATGATATTGTATGCAATAAAAAGAATACCAATGCCTAGCAAAACAGAGAATTTGATCCAATTCATCTCTTTTTCAGCATATAAATAATCCTTCAATCCATAAGCTATTAGAAAAATAAAATAACCAATAGTAAACATCAGTTTACGACTAGCTTTCTTTGAGGCCTTATTGTGAATACCATCTTGAGCTTCACTTGCTTTTAATTGTGAATTTATGGATTCAACAATCAAGGTCTTCTCCTGTGACAGTTTCCTTTTATCATAGCCTTTTTCTTTGAGGACAATGCCAGCTATCAATTTCTTTTCAAAGTTTATTGCTCCATCGTGTTTAAAGTAATAGAACAAATCGTCAGATGATTTGGTTTTAAAGGATTCTAAAAGTTCTTTATTCATTATATGCGATTTTAAATGGGTGAAACTTTTGTTAATTGGTAAAATTAAGTCAAAAAAAACATACACTCAAAAGGAATATTTAGGTTTAAATAAAATGTGTTTATTTCTTTTTCCCATATACATTCCTATAGAAGCCTCCTCCATGACCTCCACTCCTAATTTCAAATTCAACTTCATCTTTATTGATGAATTTACCCAGGTCATTGTCTTGGTAGTGGTCTATTTGTTGAATCAAATGGTTATTGTCATCAATTTCTGGTTCTATGGTGTAATTGCTCTCAAATTTGATAATTACTTTTCCTTTATCCTTCGAATATTCAACACTTCCATTGTAGGTGTATGTGGTGTCACAATTATCAATGTTTGGTGTACAAGTCATGTTTATAGTAAATTCATTATCTCCAATATACTTTCTTCTGTCATCAAAAACAGTTTTTGTACAAGCTGATATAATCAACATTAAAACCAGTAACCATACATTTTTTTGATATCTCATTGCAACGGATTTAATTAAAACCAACAAAACACAGGGTAAAAGTAAACCAAATAAATATACAATCAAAAGGATTAAGCGGTTTTGTATTCTGTATGAATGGATTAAATCGAATAATGATTAACCACATTAGCGATATAGAGAATATCTATCATATATTAATTATTATCGATTTGACAAATGTGCTTTTCTGCTGTAGTTTTGCCATCAGATAATTCAAATAAAAACAATATAAAAACAAAGATTATGTCACAGATTGGAAAACAGATTGTAGATTTTAAAGTAGAAGCTTTCGCAAACAACGATTTTAAAACAGTAAGTAAAGAGGATGTCCTAGGAAAATGGTCAGTATTTTTCTTTTACCCAGCCGATTTTACCTTCGTTTGTCCAACAGAGCTAGAAGACTTAGCCAACAAGTATGATGAGTTTAAAGCCACTGGTGCCGAAATTTATTCAGTATCAACAGATACACACTTTGTTCACAAGGCATGGCACGATACATCTGATACGATCAAAAAGATTAACTACCCAATGCTAGCTGACCCAACAGGAGTAATTAGCCGTGGTTTCGAAGTAATGATTGAAGAAGCTGGTTTAGCAGAAAGAGGAACTTTCATTGTAAATCCAGCTGGTAAAATTGTAGCTTACGAAGTAGTAGCCGGGAACGTAGGAAGAAACGCGGATGAACTATTAAGAAGATTAAAAGCTTTACAGTTTGTAGAAGCAAACCCAGCAGAGGTATGTCCAGCTAAATGGGAAGAGGGAAAAGAAACTCTTAAGCCAGGCATCGACTTAGTTGGAGTTATATAGTGACTGCAAGAAATTCCGATTACTTCGTTATGGCTTTTCTGAAAACAGTCATCCCGACGTTTACTGTCGGGACTCCTTGATTTTCAGAAATCCCAAGCCTAGTTCTCGAAGCTTTCTTATCAGCCACCTAAAAACACCTTAAACACAATGCAGGAGAGGTTTTAAGGTCATTGAGCCTGTCGAAATGACGATTAATTAAAGAGTTTCCGCTCTACCAAAAGGCCATTTCGACAAGCCTGTCTATTTGCATAGCCAGATAGGCTCAATGACCAATTTACTCTACCCTAAAACCTCCTTCTTCAAACCAAATAAAAATATTCACATAAAAACTAAAACAATGTTGGACCAAAATACAAAACAGCAAGTAACAGGGATTTTCGCTGAACTTAAAAACGATTATACTTTTAAAGTTGAGGCTTCTGAAAATCATGAAAAGAGAAATGAGTTGATGGAGCTTCTTGAAGAAGTGGCTTCTTGTTCTTCTAAGATTAATGTGGAAACAGCAAACCAGGGTGGATTTTCTTTCGAGATTCTGAAGAATAATAATTCAACCAACATTGTTTTTAAAGCCATTCCTACTGGCCATGAGTTTTCTAGTCTTCTGGCAGCTATTCTTAATTTAGATGGGATTGGGAAAAATCTTCCTGATGAAACCCTCAACCAAAGAATAAAAAACCTGAAGGGAAAAATAGAAATCAAGAGTTATATCAGTCTTACTTGTACCAATTGCCCAGAAGTGGTGAAGGCATTAAATGTCATCTGTATTCTAAATCCTAATGTGCGCCACGAAATTATTGATGGTGCTTTATACCAAGAGGAAATAGAACAATTGAATATTCAAGCTGTGCCTACTGTTTATGCCAATGGCGAAGTTTTACATATTGGGCGCTCCTCTTTGGGTGAATTATTGGCGAAATTGGAGGCTTTAGTAGGATCAGAGTTTAAAGCCAATACTGAAACACAAAAGTATGATGTATTAATAGCCGGAGGAGGTCCTGCTGGAGTAGCAGCTGCTATATATTCAGCAAGAAAAGGTTTCTCAGTAGCATTGGTAGCAGAGAAAGTTGGCGGACAAGTGGCTGAGACAGTAGGAATTGAGAATCTGATTTCTGTTACTAAAACCACAGGAAAAGAACTCACTGCTAATTTAATGAAGCATCTACAAGATTATCCTATCGATATCTTTGAGAACAGAAGAATAGAATCCTCAGAATTGAAAGATGGATTAAAACACCTTCATACCACAGTTGGTGAAAATTTTGCAGCACCAGCATTGATTATCGCTACTGGAGCCAGCTGGAGAAAGCTAGGTGTTCCAGGTGAAAATGAATATTTAGGTTCGGGAGTAGCTTTCTGTACACATTGCGATGGTCCTTTCTATAAAGGCAAAAAAGTAGTGGTTGTGGGCGGAGGAAATTCTGGTTTAGAAGCGGCCATCGATTTATCATCCATAGCAAGTCATGTGACGGTTCTTGAGTTTTTGGATGAATTAAAAGGCGATCAGATTCTTCAAGATAAACTGAATGATATGCCCAATGTAGATATCATCACCAATGCCGCCACTATGAGTATTGATGGGGATGGTGAAAAGGTAAATGCCATGCAATATAAAGACAGAGCTACTGAGGAAGTAAAAACCATTATTACCGATGGCGTTTTTGTTCAAATAGGTTTAAAGTCCAATAGTGATGTGTTTAAAGATTTTGTGGATACCAATAAATTTGGGGAAATAGAAATTGATGCCCATTGTCGTACTAAGCAGGCAGGAATATTTGCTGCTGGCGACGTTTCCATCGTTCCTTATAAACAAATTATAATTGCCATGGGCGAGGGTTCAAAAGCGGCCTTATCTGCCTTTGAGGATAAGATTAAGAA
>JADGDY010000227.1:0-617 GCA_016744655.1 Bacteroidales bacterium
CCAGGTGAGAATTCATATTCTTCCTTAAAGCATTTTATAAAATATGATGTACTATTAAATCCCACTTTAAAGCTAATCTCTGAAACACTTAAATCCGTTTCATCAAGCAGTATTTTTGATTCTTCTAATCTCACTTGCTTGATAAACTGACTGGCAGATATTCCTTTTTCCTTTTGCATTTTCCTTAGCAAAGTAGAACGACTCATTCCCGACTCTTCTGCCAACTCGGTCACACCGAATTTCTCATTAGAAATGTGCTTTAGAATAATTTCTTTTAGCGTATTTATCAATTCTGAATTAGGCATTTAATTAGTTTTTTAGGCTGACCAAAGGTACAATTATCCATGAATATATAATTGTGAGAAAATTGCTAAATTTCGTCTCTTTTTTAGCTTTCAAATACAAAATGACGCATCATTCGTACAAATGACGCATCATTTTTATTATTGATTTAAATTTTACACTTTATGATTCACTGTTATTTAGCCACTTACAATCAAACAACTGATATTTGTTCAAAATTAAAAAACAAAAAAAAGATGACAACAAAAATCAACATTTTAAAGAAAACCGCATTTATTTTATCTCTAACTATTATTATTATAGTTGGGTATTCG